>CAZUTM010000074.1:0-21405 GCA_964623665.1 uncultured archaeon | reverse complement strand
CAGGATGTTGAATATCTTCTAAGGGATCCTAACGTTTTTATTTTTTTCCGTTTTCGAATCCTTTTTTTTCAATTTCGTCTTCTTTTTGTCATGAATGCACGTGAGCGATTTTTGAGCGTATTTGCGCATAAAATCCCAGATCGTGTTCCCAGATTCGTTCAACACGTGAAAGAGGATTTCTTCACGATGAACGAGGAAAAGATCTTTGAACACTTCGATGGGGAACCCGTGTTCAATACCGCTTTGGATGGGCCTTTAGCGCTAGGCTTTGATGCGTGTTTTATGGATTTGCCGAAAACCGTTGTCAGCGGTTCGGCGGAATTGTATTTAGAAGAATATGGAAAAAAGTTTAAGGTTGGTTTGGATGGCCGAATCAAATTGTTGGATCAACCCACCACCTTTTACCAACAAGGCTGTTTCACATCGCTCGATCGATTTGAAGCGGTGTATGCTACTGTTAAAAAGGTGAATATTGAAGAGGGAATCAGAAAATCACAAGAATATATTGAATCCGTTCAAGATAGAATATTTACAGTCCCTAGTGTTGAGGGACTGTTCGATACGATATGGATGGCCATGGGATTCAAGACATTTGCTAAAGAATTCCGCAAACGGTCAAAGCTGTATTTGGAAATGATTAAAGGATACTTCGAAATCAGCATCGGAAGCGCCCAAGGGATTATTGATGCCGTCGGTTCACGACCGGGAATAATTTGCGTAAAAGATGATGTTGCGTTCAAAGGGAGACCGATGATCTCTCCAGAACGATGGGAACAAGACTTTCTTCCCTATTATAAACAAACCGCAAAGCTCGTTCATGATGCTGGAATGTATTTTTTACTCCATAGTGATGGGGATGTCACCGATTTGGTTCCTTCGTTTATAAAAGCGGGTTTTGATGGGCTTCAAGGGTGGGAAGGCGGAGCAGACCCGAAAGTCGTTAAAGAAAAATTTCCGGAGTTCGTGGTCATCGGATTCGGTGATGTTTCCGAGGTGCTTCCTTTCGGTACGCCGCAACAAATTGATAATCATGTAAAATCCTTAATGGATGTACTGAAACCCGGAGGCCATTACATATTTGGCCCGAGCACGGTGATAGTGAAAGAGATGCCTTTTGAAAATGTGAAATTATTCATGGATGCGGCAAAAAAGTATGGAAATTATTAGACATTCGGCTTTAATCGATGCATAAAATCGCGTTCGGGTCTTTTCAAATGAACACTATTTATAGCATCGACACCGCAAGCTTCCGCGCAAGGCCTATTTCGATTAAAACTTTTCAATACCCAACTTTTTTGCAATCATTTCCCTCGTTAATATCTCATCTTCAGAAACGTCCCCCACAATTCTTGCAGGGACACCAAGAGCAATTTTTCTGGCATCAATATCTTTGGTTACCACAGCACCGGCGCCGATTAAAGCGTTCTCACCAATGGTTATTTTGGGACAAAGGGTTACCCCCGCACCGATTCGGGCCGCAAATTTAATGTTGGCACCTTCTTCAACAAGAGGATATGATCTCCCATGAACAATTCTTTTTGTATTGGTCGTAACGCAGCATGGTCCCATGAATACACCATCTTCAATGTTCACCGTTGCTACGATATGGCATTTTGTCTCGAGAGTCACATAATCCCCAATAAAATTCCTTCCTTCTATCGTAACCAAGGATCCGATAACGGTGTATTTGCCGATATGGGTATATTCACGAATAATGACGTTATGACAGATCACAGACCTGTCCCCGATGTCGGTTCCCCAGTATATGATGCTCGAGCCTTGTCTAATTTTTATATTATCCCCAAGGATGATTCTATCCTTCTCGGGAGTATAGTGGTCCGGCCATACAAATATCAGCCCTTCCGGAGGCTGATCTCCTTTATGATAAATCTTTGGCACACTTCCATAAATGAAGCATCAAATTAAAGAGTTTTAGGAATTTTCGAAAAGTATGGAGATAGAAGGAAAGAAGATCTTTATTACTGGGGGCTGTGGTTTCATAGGGTCGCATTTGGTGGCCAGATATCTCAAAGAAGGGGCCTCGGAAATTATAATTTATGATAATATGTCTACGGGTGTGCAAGATTATTTGCATGGATTGGATGTTCGAATCGTGAAAGGTGACATTTTAGATTATGACAATCTCAAGGCTGCGATGGCCGGTTGTGATATCGTATCCCATCATGCGGCAGAGTTAGAAGTCTTCAACGGAATCGAAAACAGTGTTCACGAGCTCCGCGTGAACATTGAAGGCACGCTGAATGTTCTAAATGCTGCAGTAAAAAATAATGTCAAAAAGGTGCTGTTTGCTTCATCGGGTGCAGTATACGGTCAAGCGCAACAGTTGCCACAAAATATTACCCATCCTCTCAATCCGCATTGGCCATATGGGGTATCTAAATTAGCTGCAGAAAAGTATTGCACGCAATATAGCCTTTTATATGGCTTAAACACAATTTCTTTTCGATATGGGATTGTATTCGGTCCACATGAATGGTACGGTCGGGTACTGACATTATTCATAAAAAGGGTCTTGGAAGGACAACCGCCCGTGATATTTGGCAGTGGGGATCAACGTCGAGACTTTGTGTTTGTCGATGACGTCGTGAATTGCAATATTCTTGCGACGTTGAACGATACCCATCCAAACGGAAAAGCATATAATGTTGGGGGAATCTCGCATGTCAATGTAAAACAAATTGCCCAAACAGTAATAGATGTGATGAATCCTTCGATTCAGCCAATTTATGATGATCCGAAGCCCGGAACAGCAAGCAAGTATCAACCCGATCGAAAAAGACTGCCCGGGGAACTTGTCGATTTTATTCTTGATAACTCCGAAACCACAAAAGATTTAGGATACATCCCAAAGGTGGATTTGAAAGAGGGAGTCAAAAAAGAAGTGGAGTGGATAAAAAAGAATCCGAAAATTTGGAATTACGCGCCTAGGGTTTAAATGCTTTAATTTTTTCAACCACATAATCTAATTCTTGTTTTGTTAACATTGGAGATAACGGAATGGAGATTATCCGTTTGCATATTTTTTCGGTTATCGGGAGCGAGTCTTTTCCGAATTTTTCCATAATGATGGGCTGTAAATGGAGCGGGATCGGATAATAAATTCCAGAAGCAATACCATTGTCCGATAAATATTTTTCAAATTCATCCCGCTTATCCAATTGTACCGTATAAACATAAAACACCGAGTCCGCATAAGAAGGGATAACGGGCAATTGTAGAAAAGAACAATTTCCCAAATGTTGGTCATAATATTTCATTATTTCCTTTCTTTTTTGTATGAAAAAGTTCAATTTTTTCAATTGAACTCTACCGATCGCTGCTGGGATTTCCGGCATTCGCATATTCATTCCGAAAATCTCATGAGAATATTTCCCTTTTCGACCGTGATTTTTCAACATTCCCAATCGAGCTGCGGATTCTTCATTATTCGTTGTGATCATCCCACCATCGCCCCCCACATTCATGATCTTTGAAGGAAAGAAAGAGAAGCAGCCGTAATCCCCGATCGAACCGACCAATTTTCCTTTATATTTCGTTCCATGTGCTTGGGCGCAATCTTCAATCACAATGATATTATTTTCACGAGCTAGCTCCAAAATGGGATCTAAATCAACTGGATTCCCATAAATATGAACCGCTACGATTGCTCTTGTCTTCGGGGTTATTTTTTTTCTAATGTGCTCCACATCCATGGTATATGTGGTGGGATCTACTTCCACAAATACGGGTTTTGCCCCCAAATGAATGGCTTGAGAAGCCGAAGAAAAGAACGTGTGCGAGGGAACAATAATCTCGTCTCCGGGATGCAGCCCGATGTCCATAAACGCGATAAATAGGGCTGAGGTTCCGGAATTCACGGTAACGGCTTTTTTTACGCCAATATAGTCCGCGAATTCTTTTTCGAATGCTTTTACTTGCGGACCATTGATGTAGATGCCTGAATCCAACACATCCAAGGCAGCTTTTTTGATTTCCTCATCCATATACATCTTGCATAATTCCACTTTCATTGTTTCATCATCCTTTTTCTGTATACATCCTTCATAATTCCACTTTCATTGTTTCATTCAATAAATCTCATTGATTTAATTGCTTCCATTTAAAAACTCGAAGATCTCCGAGATTTTCACGCTTCGATTTTCTTCAAACGATTTAATCGCGGCAAATACGATTGCCATCGTGTATTTATTATCCTCAAAATTTGTAGGGTGAGGTGTATTATTCTTTATCGAATTTATAAATTTTCGCAGAGATTCGCCCCATCCCGGAGGATATTTATACGCATTATCAATGTTTGCGATGTTTTCTCCCAACTCAATGGGTTTATTCTCCTCAAAAAACACTTCGGGGGCCCTATTTTTAGTATTCACCAAGCTTCCCTTTGTCCCATACATTACAAATGAAGTATGCCCGGAATCGGTATAGGCATGTTTCCCTTCTTGATTGGCAACGAACGTCCAATAGGTTTTTTCGAATTGAACATTAAGCACCATCGAAGAATATCCAAGAATCGACGAATGCGGAGGTCGGACGAATTTCGCATTGACTTCAATAGGCTTTTGGTCCAGATAATATCTCATCGTATCGATCGGATGGACATACCAGTTAAATAAACTGATGTAGCGCAATTGCTTCCTCCACCATCCGGTAAAATCATAATCGTTTTGATTTAGTTTGGAATGAACAAGGAAAATATCACCAATCATGTTCTCTTGAACCGCTTTCCGAATCGCTTCAATGCGTGGATTCCATCGATATTGCTGATTGACAGCAAATTGAAGGCCTTTTCGTTTTGCAATTTCATTATATTTACTTAAATAATAGAATTGATTAAGGTCGGTACACAAGGGTTTTTCGACCATTACATGATTATAGTGATCTATTGCTTCTTGAATATATCTTGAATGATATTGCGGAGGGGTGATTATGATTGTCGCATCGGGCATCAATTCCGAATAAATTTGTTCTATTGTGGAGTAAAAAGGAATAGTTTCGTATTTGGTATTTTTTGTATTCTTTTTTGCTTGCGGATCGGGATCAGCAATTGCAATAAGTTCCGCTTCTGGATTTTCATCAAATGCTTTTAACCATTTATTGGCGACCCTACCGCATCCACACAACGCAAATTTTATTTTTGACATTGCTAAAAAAAAGGCTGAAAATCAATTTAAAACAGTTGGTGCAAATTTTTTTATCACATTTTTAATTCGAACCGCGCTTATTTTTTATCGTTTTGATGAGCCCGGTGCATATATTATGATAATGTGCATCCCATGTGAGATTTTTCAAGAATTTTTGACGCACATTTTGTTCGAATTGGTTCCTTAAAGAAGGATTGTTCTTCAAAGTTAAGATCTTGTTCACGACCGCCTCCGGATCACTCACGGGAACAAAAAAGAGATCCTTATGATTGTCTGCTATGGTATGGACAAAATCTACATTGGTCGTTATTATCGCTTTACCCGCTGCCATGTATTCAATCAGTTTGAACCCAATGGAATCTCCCGTATTAAGGGTTAATGCAACATCCGCACATGCTAAATATCTCGGGACCTCATCAAATGGCACTTTCCCGGTGAAAACCACGAAGCCATTTAAGCAGTATTTTTTCACCAAAGTTTCAATCTGTGGTCGAGCTTCTCCATCCCCCAAAAAGATCATACGAATCTCCTTATGGCCATTATCCACAAGCCGTTTCACTGCTTCAACCATCACATCCAATCCATGCCAATAATACATTGCGCCGGAATAAATCAAAATAAAATTATCTTCCTTAAATCCATATCTCGATAATAGCTCCGGATCTTTAGGCATCGGTTTGAATTTTTTCTCATCTGCCGAAGTATATACTTTCCATACCTTTGCGCGGGATACAAAACTTGGGATTTGAATGGTACTGAAATATGAAAGCACCAAATCCGCCATTTTCAAGGAGAAATTCGAATACATTATATCAATGAAATCAACAACATATAACCGGCCTGTCAATCGTGATATTAATGCGCCAACCCCATAGGAAGGTCCCCTTTCGATTATAACATCTATCTTTCTTTCTCTTAATATTTTCCATAGAAGCTTAAACGCTGATAGATTTCTTAGATATTTATGCACCGGAAAACGATGTCTATAAAAATCAATAGCCTTATTTTTTACACCAACTAAAGGTTTTGGATGGAAATAATCTGCATAAACAAATTTTTTTCCGGTATCATTGGCCGTTTTAACGCTTCTCTTTTTAATTTTTCGTAAAAAAGCGTTTGAGGATATCAGTTTTCGAAGTAAAACCCCTATATCGTTGATAGATGCGCGGTATACATGAAGCCCTTGATAACATTCATACTCAGGCTCTCCCGCTTTACGAAACACGAGGAGAGAAACCTCATACCCTTTTGCTTGAAAAATACGAGCGGTCTCATACGCTCTCTTCGCGCCTCCATAATAATCCGGAAAGTTCACATCCATAGCAATGTAGATTAAATTTAGCCCCATCTTTATCTTCACCTTTATTTTTGATTGCTACTATTTTGTGTTGCTTCAAAAAATACCGATTCTGTCGAATCAATCATTTTTTGCAATGAAAAATTATTTTCCGCAAACACCCGTGCTTTTTTACTTAATTCATCCGCGTAGGCGCTATCCATGAACACTTTTCGAATGGCATCAAGAACCGAACGCTTATCCGAAGGTTCGATCAAAATTCCATTATGGCCGGATTCTATGATCGACCCGAGCCCCCCTCTATTAGAAGCAACAACAACACACCCGCAAGCCATCGCTTCGATAACGTTATAGGGCAACCCTTCGTACCTTAATGTGGGAAACAGAAAAATTTTTGCTAATGAATAGTACTCGGGAAGTCTCTCATAGGGTACTTTTCCTAACACTATGGCGCTCGTTTCAAGATGGTTTCTTTTCACGAATTCCACGAGCGACGATTTCATTGCGCCTTCGCCTGTCACCAATAATTTCGCATCGGGGAATTCCACCAAAACTTTTTGAAACACATCCATTATGATATGGATACCCTTCTCTTTGTCCACACGACCGGTAAACAACAATACCTTCTCGGTGGTAATATTTAATTCAGATCTCAGGTTTGAAGTAATTTGTGGTCGAAAACGTTCAATGTTAATCCCATTATATATCAACCGGATCTTGCCATGAAGAAATGGATAGCCCTTTTCAAAATCGTTAAAATTATTTTTATTGATAACAATTAATCGATTGCATTGCTTCAACAGTTCCTTTTCCCATCGATTAAAAATAAATTTAAAATAAAATAGAAGAGAAGATAGTTTTCCCTTGAAATCGCCGCGAAAAAAACGAGTTTTGACTTCATCCATATAATACCCATGATGTAATACCACCAAAGGAATCTCCAATTTACAATATTTGATGAGTCCCATCGCAAAATCGCTTTCTGAATATAATAAATCAAATTTTTCGGTTTTAATAAGCGATTCATAATGTATAGCTGAGTTCTCCATGAACTCTTTGTAAGATTTAAGAGTATTACCCCCTACAAAATAATATATCAACCGATCGTTCACAATTATTTTTTGCTTATTTTCTGGATGAAACGAACTGATTACCACAAGCTTATGGCCTTTTTGGACTAAACCGGCAATCAAATCATTTGCATGAATCTCCATTCCGCCAAAAGAATTGATGGGTAAACGGGCGGCGATGAAACATATATACACAAAGAATAAAAGAACCGAAAATATTTGAATATTTTTCTCTTGAGTTTATTATCTTCAACTCATTAGTCTTTCCAACGGAAATTGTTGCAAATTATTAAGGGCCAACCACCGAAACTATCAGATTAACTCACTGCATTTTCTCCCACCCACGCAGCTGCTGAATAACGTTATATTTTATGGCTTTTTTCATCACATAGGGTTTTATAAATGAAACAATTTATCGAAAAAAATTGGTATATATTTAGAGTGCTTTTTCTTTCTGCAGCCTACTTTTGCTTGTTGATTGCAATCACAAAGAATAATCGCTATGCTTTAGCAGAAATGACGCTCTACAATACAATAATCGATACGACGGTTATGCAATCGCGTCCTCTTATGAGATTAATGATGATCTTCACGAATGAAAATAGGATACTAAGTTTTTTCATCTGTAGTTACATTTATTCACTAGATGCTGCGCTTTTGGTGCAGTATTTTTCACAAAAAATGAATATGGAACGAGCATATATTTTATCGTTATTATTTTTATTTTCTGCTGCGGTGTTTTATGCAGCATTACCGTATGGAATATCTTTAGTAGAAAGCAGTATTGTGTTCTTGCTTGTAATTGTTTCGTTACTGCTTTACGACAAAAAAAAAGAATATGCTCTTTATTTCCAAATATTCACCGTGTTTTATAAGGAACTGATTCCGTTAATGATAATTGCGTATTATTTCTGTGATGGAAAGAATTCGGTGAATGAAATTATTAAGGATGCTTTGAAGAATAAAATCGCACTCCTCGTTTTAGCGGTTGTTTCGTTAGAATATATATCGATGAGGGTATATTTTACGCTTCAAAATCCAAACTCATTGTGGTCGAATCCATTCCAGGCCGGTTCAATATATTATTTATTTATCGATCGACGAGAGTCTTATTTTACAATTTTATTCCAGTTTTTCATGATATTTAATATCACGTGGATCTTTATTATTGAATTAAGAAAACGACGGGATCTGTTATTCCTTTTTGTGGTAGTATTTGTTTTTGTATTTCTATTTGGGGCCTTTTGGGAAGCAGATAAATTATTTGTACTTTTCCCTTTAATCGGGCCTTTATTTTATGAGGCAATTGATGAATTGAGACAATGGATTTTTAAAACAAACCACAATAACACCCAACAATCATAGAAACCGTTTCAAAATGAAATTACATGAACACAGGCAAAGTCGTAGAATATAAAAAGCAGAAGGCCGCTTTAACAATTTAGAAAGACTTTTTTTTGATTTCTTTTATTATATTCTAGTTCCGAGTCATTACTAGCCTTTTATTATTCAAATACTAAATTTGATAAGTTTTAATAGAATATGTTTCAGTTTCGGATAATAATAGTCATGGAGATCGACTTTCAAAAAAAACGAGCTTCGAAAAAAGGGTGAAGGCATGGTTAAAACCCTATTCGGGGGCTGATCCTTTCAAAGCATATTCTCAAACCACACTACACTCATGAAACAAAAACCGAATGTGTGGAACTCTTCTACATTTGCTACGATGTCGAGATCACCATCATTGTCAACATCGATTAGCTTGATATTATCCCATTTTTCGCCGTTCCACTTTCCAATTCCGAAAAAGCCATCCGCCCATTTTATCACTTTCAATTCCCAAGTTGCCTCGAACGGGTTCGTTCCGGAATATTGCAGATAGAAGATTGCAGCTTTATTTTCCGGGAGATACCCATCTCGATGAATGAGCCCTCCAACTAGTTCTGCTTTCCCATCTCCATTCAGATCGCCGATGGCAATCGGCCTTCCTCTCCATTTGATTTCATCGAGTTTGTTGATTTTGGTGAGATTCCAAGGCAAAGATAAATTGCCCGGGTTTTTAAACAAATATACATGATCAACAGTTTGCATCGCAACATCCTTAAATCCATCGCCATCTAAATCGTAAGTATCAACGTGCTCTTTGGAATAAAATTCGGTTCCTTTGTAGATAACGTGTTTAGGCCATGGTTGTTTTTGGGTTTCGGTTCCCGTTCCAGGATTTTGATAAACAATTACCGCCATATCTTCGGGCTTTGTATCCCAGTCCGAATTGCAGAGCACGAGATCTTTGAATCCATCATTGTTGAGGTCAACGATTTCAAAGCCATGACCCGACTCCAAATCTTCATCAATCATTCTTGAGACCCATTTAGTTACATCTCTTCTTTCCGCTTGATTAGCTGGGGCTTCAATCCAACGGATGCCCGCTTTCACGGGTGCGCCTCTTCCGCCCACAACAATATCATCGACACCATCGCCGTTCATATCGAATGATTCGATGTAATGGAATTGCCCGGCGCTAATCGTGTTCGGTATCAAGTCGGATTGGATCCATTTGCTTGGATTTTTTGCATCAGCAGTTCCCGGTCCCCAAATAAATTTTATCCCACCTTTTGCGCCCATTTCTTCTCCGCTACAAACCACTACATCGACCTTCCCATCAGCATCAAAGTCTCCGAACGCTACATTTTCAGCATTATCGATGTGGCCTATGGTTATCGATTCCCATTTCTCCACCGATTTTAATGCGTTCAAACCTGGATGGAATGCTATCCTGATGTAGCCATCCCATTCGTAGTTGGTGAGATAATCCAAATGACCGTTTCCATCGACATCGTAGGCTTCAAGGCCGTTAGGAATAAGATATCCGGGATTATCAATAGTTCTCATTCCCCAAACAGGTGCCTTGGAAGATGAAGGTAAAGTGCCGCGGGCCAAGAAACCGAACGCAATCAATGAGCCTATCATCGCGAGTACCAAGAGCCCCGGAATCACCACGTGCTTTTCTCTGAGTTTAGCCGAGAATCGGAAAATCAATAAAAATCCGATCAAGGCTGGGGCACCAACAAACGCGAACGCATATTGCTTGCTCACGAGTGCAAATACAATAAAAGATGCCGAAATTACGATTGCCGAGATTTTTATGGCCTTTGCAATTTTTTCTTGCATAAAATTAATTCATTTTTGGTTTATAAATTAATTTTCATTTGTTTTAAAATCGTGAAAAGTCGGGCTTTGGGAACCTATTTCTGTTTATTTTAAGCAGATAATCGCTTTACCGAGTATAAAATCCAAGCATCACCGAGATCACATGCGAAATTCCAATTCCTTTAATGTAGTAAAATTTCGACAAAATTCCGAATTAGACTTTGCCAATCTGGTTCATTATTATTAATTTAACGTATAGAGGTATAATTGATTCTTCGGTTTTAAAGGCTTCGCTAATAAAATCAAGTCCCCTTGCACCCCACCAAACACATTTATATTTTTTGCTCACCTATTATAATCATCTGCGAAAAACGCAGAAAAAAAACGAGTGATATCAAATGGTTAAGAAAATTGGAATTAATGGGTTCGGAAGAATTGGCCGGTTAATCTTTAAGGCGATTCTCGAAACGCAAGGTATTGAAGTTGTCGCAATCAATGATTTAACTGACGTGAAAACGGTTGCCCACCTTTTAAAATACGATTCAACCTACGGTCGCTTTAAAGGCACTGTAGAAACCAAGAATGCTGGAGATCATGATGTGTTGATCATAAATGGAAAGGAAGTCAATTATTATCACTTTAAGAATCCCGAAGAAATTCCTTGGGAAAAACATGGTGTTGAAATCGTTTATGAAAGCACGGGTAAATTCACCAAAAAAGAAGAATGTTTAAAACATGTCAGAGGCACGGTTCGAAGATGCGTTCTCTCAGCGCCCTCGAAGGGAGAGATTGATGCTACAATCGTTTATGGTGTTAACAACGCAGATTTGAAACCCGAAATGAAGGTTATTAGTGCTGCATCTTGCACCACTAACTGTTTGGCGCCTGTTGCAAAGGTATTGGATGAAAAATTCGGAATCGTGAAGGGTTTCATGACCACCGTTCATGCATTCACCAATGATCAAAGAGTGTTGGATTTCGTTCATGAAGATTTACGAAGATCAAGAACCGCTTCAACCAACATCATCCCGACAAGCACCGGTGCAGCAAAAGCAGTAGGATTAGTCTTGAAGAATTTAAAGGGAAAACTCGATGGTGTGGCACTCAGAGTCCCCGTTGTTACCGGATCAGCAGTCGACCTTGTTTGTGAGGTTAGCAAACCCGTCACCAAGGATGAGGTGAACAATGCAATCAAAGAAGCTGCTGAAGGCCCCCTAAAAGGAACATTAGGATACACATACGACCCGATCGTGTCGACCGATATTATCGGAATTACTGAAGGTTCATACTTTGACATGCAATCCACCATGGTTATGGGTAATATGGTTAAGATTCTCTCATGGTATGATAACGAATCTTCATTCGTATGGCAAAGTGTCCGATTATTGCGTGATTTGGCATAAATCGATTAATCGACACCAAATTTCTTTTTTCAACTCCACGTTCTTATTTTTATCGAATTATTCACACTTTGCAATGAAACAAAGCATTTTTATTCTTTCCGCGCTCAAATAATAGTATCGGATTCGAATCTGAAAGAGTCGAAAAGAGCGAATCCCGAACATTTGAAAATGTGATTATCTATGAAAGATGTAGTAATTGTGAGCGCATGTCGGACACCTATTGGTGCATTTCAGAAATCTTTAGCACCTCTTCGAGGTCCCGAATTAGCAAAAATTGTCATGAAAGAAGCAATTAAGCGGGCTAAGATCGAAGCGAAGGAGATAGGCGATGTCCGATTCGGGTGTTGTCTGGAAGATTATGATGCGTTAAATATTGCACGTGTTGCGGCTTTAATGGCAGGGATCCCCGACAGCATTCCGGCAGTGACCGTCAACCGAGTCTGTACGTCTGCAATGGATGCGGTGGTAAGCGGTGCCATGATGATACAAACGGGTTTTATCGACGTGGCCCTTTGTGGCGGTGTCGAATCCATGAGCAATGTTCCCTACTTACTCCCCCAAATGCGAAGCGGGGCCAGATTGCAAGATGTCCAATGTGTTGATGCTATGATTCATGGGTTGCATGCAGGGTCTCATTTTGTAACCTATCCAAAAGACGGGCCGGTGGAATGGGCACGCGGAAAACCGTATATCATGGGAATGACGGCGGAGTTTCTTGCCTTGAAGTATAATATCTCGAGACAAGAACAAGATGAAGTGGCATTGAGAAGCCATAATAATGCCCAAAGGGCCACAGAAAACGGAACCTTTAAAGATGAAATCGTGCCGGTTGAAATTCCATCCAAGAAAGGCACCACGATTGTGGATAAAGATGAACATTTCCGAGTTAATCTTACGATGGATGAACTTGCCAAGCTTCCACCCGCTTTTGTTCCGAAAGGCGGCACAGTCACTGCAGGAAACTCCAGTGGAATCAACGACGGGGCTGCCGCAATGGTTATTATGAGCCAACAGAAAGCCGATCAATTAGGACTAAAGCCCTTGGCAAAAATCTCTGGTTTTGGAATGGGCGGATGTGCACCGGAAATAATGGGCGTAAGTCCGGTTCCAGCTGTAAAAAATCTCTTGCAGCGAACTTCATATAAAATAGAAGATTTTGAAAGAATCGAGGTCAACGAAGCGTTTGCCAGTCAATATATAGCATGCGAAAAGGAATTAGGGTTAAATCGGCAAATCACCAATGTAAATGGTTCCGGAATCGGATTGGGTCATCCCGTCGGATGTACCGGTGCAAGAATCATCATTACATTGTTGTATGAATTGATTCACTCAAACAAAAAAACGGGAATGGCAACTTTATGCGGTGGAGGAGGCGTCTCAATCGCAACCGCTATTGAAAAGTTATAAAACGTAAAATATGTTTAATAAACACCCCCTTTTTTCATCCAATTCTAAAATATAACCAAATCTGCGTATCGTTATTTCTTGTAATTTATCAAAAAAAATGGCTGGACATGTTTGAAACGGTATACCATGCATTACCTGTTGAATTCCTCTCATTCCAAAGCATCAAAAGTCCAATATCCTTTCTGTCTTTTTCCAAATCGCCGCTCAAAGAGGATAAGGCGAATATTCAATCATAAAATCGACCGGTGCGGTATACTTAGCCCGTATAAAAAAGGAGATTGAAAAAATGCATCAATTCTTTTTAATTTTATTTCTTTTTCTTAGAGGATTGGGCATCTAGGGCATCTTTCACATTTTGCGGCGTTCTTTTGCACGTTTTTAGATGTCGGGTAAGTGTTTGGAACGATTTCATACAGAAAGGACAGATTTCGTTTCCTTCCGGATCCTTCTTAATATTTAATTGCGCGATAATATCCTTGCTAGGATCTAAAGATGCTGCGCCCCCCGTTAATCCTCTTGTTTTCTTCGCCATTACAGCTTTCGCTTTGGGTTGAGTATCATCAATATCAATATCTTCTATTTCTTCGCCAAATTCTTCTTCCTCTTCTTCAGATTCTTCTTCAAACTCATCGGGCTCTTCTTCTTCCTCTTCTTCTTCCTCTGCATCTATCTCTTCTTCAGCTTCGGGTTCTTTTTCAACACCCGCTTCATCCTCCAATTCGAGTTCTTCTTCTTCTTCAATCTCTCCCATTAAACTTTTAACCAATACTTCGCTTTCATCTAAATCTTCTTCTCCGACAGAGGGCTCCTCTTCTTCAATCTCATCATCTTCTTCTTCATCTTCCGCCTCATCCGCTTCCTCAACTTCCTCGGCTTCCTCGACTTCCTCGGCTTCTTCTTCTTCTTCCTCTTCTTCTACCTCAACATCTTCCTCTTCGCTTTTGCCCTTTTTCTTTGATTTCCCTTTCTTTCTTGTTTTCCTTTCTCCGGACTCTTCATCATCAAATCCCGCGTCGCTATCACTATCGCTATCACTATCCTCTTCAGACTCTACTTCTCCAGCATATTCTTCATCTTCATCTTCAGATAAATAATCAAAATCAATTTCATCCGGAGCCTCAACAAACTCCACTTTATACAGATTTTCAACTGGCGTACCAACAAGAGGAGTATATAATACACACACTTGGCAAACCATATTGTTAGGACCCATTGTATATTTCCTTATTTGACATTTGGCTAAGGGTTGTCGGGAATACGACACTTCACCAGTATATTCTAAAAATTTACAAGCATTCGAGCGGTCACCGGCCCGCTTTTTCGTTTTCTTTTTTGCTACCATGGTTCAAACCTTTCTTTTTCTCTATAATGCTTGAAAAACGAGCGCATTTATAATTTTGTTCATTTCATGCGATTTAAAGCTTGCGAAAAACATCCAGCAGAGCCAACAAGGAAAAGAGAAAATTTTTTAAAATGCGGGAGCATTTAGTGTATATAGAGTAATTGGTGCGCCATTTGTATAGCGGTTAGTATCGCGGCTTCCCAAGCCGTGGACGTGGGTTCGAATCCCGCATGGCGCATGGTTTTTTTGTACATATATTGTACAAATATATTAAAAAGAATAAAAAATTAGTAGGGAAAAAATTTATCGTATATTTCGCGTAAATGTTTCATGTTTTTTAGCTGCTGTAAATACACTTGTAAAATACCTCGAACGGCGTGATTTAGAAGAAATTCTGCTTCCACTTCAGGACAACCTTTGAGATGAAGCTGTGTTCTAAAACTGTGTCTGAATAAATGAGGATGCCAATTGGGTTTTTTTAGAGTTTTTCGCAATCTCGTTCGAATCTGTTTGTCGGATACTGTGCAGAGCTTATCTGCATTCGTGATATTATTCTGCATACAAAATAATTTTAGTTCTTTTACAAAAAACATCGGTAAAAAATATGTATTCAAACCGGAAGATACTTTTGTCGGTTTTTCTTGTGTTATAAAATATCCTTGATCAAAATTAATATTATTATATTGTAAATTAATCAATCCAGACAATCTGCACCCTGAATAGATCAAAATTCCAAATAAAAAATAATTTTCAAGATCCGTTCTCTTTAGTGTGTTCAAAAATTCTTTGATCTCTTCAGGTTCGATATATTTGATTTCTTTCTTCTTTCCGGACTCTGTAAAATTCTTCTCTTCCAATGTATATTTCCAAAAGGCAATTAACTGAAAATCACCATTTGCGCCCGCTTCTTTTAATCCTTCCATTATTGTTTTTTTTAGTGTTAGTAGAAGCCTTTTTTTTCTTTCGAGCCCCACTTTCTTATTTTGTATCCAATCTTTAAATTCTTCGATTTCGCTAAAGGAATAACTTAATAAATGCTTTTTCCCAAATTTTTCGTAGAAATAATTCAAAATTAATTTCATATCTCTTCTTCTACACTCTCTTGTTCTTTCTCGATAATTTCTTAATGCTCTATCTACTAATCTATCATTATCCTCTTCTATTCTTTTATCTTCCATTTTATTCCTCCTTTTTCGATGATTTGTACTACTTTTCCTTCTTTTAACAGATTACAAAGCTCATGGTAGATAATAATCGGATCGCTATCTAAATCACTGCTGATAACAAATTCATTAGCTTTTTCAGTTCTTTCAAGATAGTTTATAATTTGATTTTGCAAGTTCGCATCTTTGACTTTATCTGCATGTTTATTCGAAAGTTCCGCTAAAGATGAAAGCAAAGTGTTTAATTCAGATTGGATTTTTTGATTTTCCAATATCAATTCTCTAATAGTATTATCTAACTCACTAGAATTGGCATTTATATTTATTGGACTAATTGTTTGTTCAACACAATAAATTATAAATGAACTCAACGAACGAAAACCTCTCTCAGTCGCAAATTGTTCCCATTTCTGCTAGACATCTGTTAGCATGTGAAGATGAGACCGGAAAACCTGATCCAGATCATCGCTCGGGGTTCTGTGTCATTGTCTATGCTGTTCAAGATCTGAACCGACTCGATGCGTTCGTTAGAAGGAATTTGCATTTCATCATATACAAAACGTATTACGAAAGTCTTGAGAGAGAACTCGATGGACAGTCGCTCCAGTTCCTAAAAGAGGTCACCGAATCTGCTATCTACAGACACAACTATTCCGCTCGCTCATTTTGTCTCATGAAAACATTGACAAATTCGGTACTAAAACTATACATACCGAAAACAGAAGCAAATATTGAAATTTTATATTCCGATGGGCCGAACCATCAAGAGATAATAGATCACGTTATGAAACTCGATCTCGATGAGGTTAAAGACTCGATCGTTAGAGGGTATATCAAAGAGTTCTGTGCAAGTCGTAAAATCAAACTCGAATCGAACGAGATCAACGAAATCATCGAGATCTCGAGATACCAACAATGGAAACTGAAACAGCAACAAGGAAAAGAGCAAGAAGATCGAGCGCAAGATAGTGAAGATACAGATAACTGCAACGAAGATATAACACTACAGAAAGCAGTCTGCGCGTGGCTCAATGATGTCTATGCAAAGACAAGAGATTTTAGAATTAATAATAAAGATATGTACCAAGCGTTCCCGTTAGAAAATCCGGGAACGTTAAGATCTATCAAAATGCGGTGGGCAAAGAAAAAGCGAAAAAAAACAAATCGCGCAACAGTACGAAGAAAAGCACCCACAATTAAGGAGGAATGAAAAATGACAAGGAAGAAATCATCGAGAATAAGACTACACGAAGAAGACAAGGCAATATTGGATGAAATCAAGCAGATGACAACAACCTCAGCTCGAGATATACAAAGACTAAAAAGAGGGATCGAAATCACACACGCAAATTTAAAAGATCATTCTCATAAATTAAGGCAAATTTCAAAAGCTACTAAAAGAAACAAAGACTACATGAAGAGAAGCACCGAATTATTAAATGCAAAGCTTAATGCACAAGAAATGAGATTAACAAAGGTTAAAAACAAAATAAAAAACATAGAAAAGAACACAGATCCATCCAATAAAACGCAAGGGATATTTGATTTTACATTTGCTCTGATCATCTTTACGTTAGCCACAATTTGCTTTTCACTTTCAAACTCATTGGGATTTAGAAAAATAACATTGCTCGCAATTTCTCTCGGAATTTTTATGTATGTCCTTATAATATTTACTTTTATAATAAAAAAGAGAATCGATTATTTCGAGTTGAATGTCATTCAGATAATTTTATCTATAGGAGTTATCTTAATTTATTTGATGATCATCGAGGTGATAAAAATTGACCCTAGCATCTTTGAATCAATACCAATTGGATGAAATCAAATTTAGAGAAAAATTGCGAATTATAATTTCGCTCGGATGGTTTTTAATTACATTTCTTGGATTTATTGATTTTTGTTTAAATTATCCTAAAGCGATTATTATTAATATTGGGCTTTTTTTAGCTGCAATTATACCTCCAATCATTATTTATTTTGGATGTAAAAGGGTATGAAAAAAGAAGGCAATTAATTCTGATATTGACGGAAAGCGATATGTCATCCAAAAAAATTGCATTTTTTAAACATTTTCCATCTCATCCGGTGTCTCGAGTTCAAACCGCTCGATTATATTTTCGAGCGCCAATCTTACTGCAGGTGCCCTTTGCTTCCGAAACTCGATTTTATACGTTTTGGCCACGCAGTTTACGAGGAACTGCAGATTGCGTTTATCTGCTGTAGTAATATCACTGTGTTCAGCAGTCTGCTCGAGTTCTCTAATTCGGTTATTTTTTTCGCCGATTTCTCGGTGCATTTGTTGGAACTGCTCGTTCTGCTGTTGCACGATGCGCTCGAGTTCCCGGATCCGCTGTCGTAATACCGCACTTTGATCATCCTTGGATTTTTCTACCTTTGGTCTTTCTATTACTTCACGAACCATCTTAGGCTTAGGCTCTTCTTTCTTTACTTGTTTCGGTGCAGCTTCTATAATTAAATCATCCCAGCTCATGCTTCGTCTTCCTCCCATTTGTTCAATACTTCCCTCAATCGAGAGTTCTTTCTCAGAATTTCAATCACCTTTTCATCTCTCGTTTGCAGTGCTATTCTTTTCAGTTCTTTGAACAGAACTTTTCCATCTTCAACCAATATCTTGACTTCTCTTCCACTTAATTTAGTTCTGCTTCTAAAATTCACAATAGGGCTTTTTCCCGTTTTCGGGCGCCCGATCTTTTTCATTGACTCCATATCATATAATTAGTGTTTTACACTTATATACTTTTTGTTTTACATTAATAATTTGTGTAAAGCACAAAATACGAGAATAAGATTTATGTTTTACAAAAACTAAAGAAGTAGTATGGGAAGAAAAAAATTGCCTGAAAATGAGTTGCGTACCCTAATTACATTTCGATGCAATCGAAAAGATCTTTCAAGTCAAGAAGTCAGGATCATTATTGAAGAAGCTCCGCATCTCATAGATGAGCTTCTACAGATCATAAACAGAGAAAAAATTAAGATGGATTCGATGGATTATATGCCGGTGTTCGAGAAGTGGCTCGGACATCCAATTGAAGTGAACTCGGCGGACAATGCACTGCGAGATATACTACTAATGCTCTCAACGGCGTTCGGAAAAGAGAGACTGAAAAAAGTGTTGAATGAGTTATAATTGAATAACCTCAATTTATTCATCATCATCTTCTTCCAAATCAGAAAGATCATCATTTACGTTTTTTACTCTTCGTTTTTTTTATTTTACTTGGTGTTTTTTTATGATAATTATCGATGATAATGATTTCAAATGATTCGTTTTTTAACGAGTTAAGATTTTGAAGTTCTTTTTCACAGTCTTCCTGATATATATCCGTGTTAATAATTACCACATAAATTGCATATTTGATCTTGGTTCTTGAAATATATTCGGTTACTTGAAATTCAATTCCTTGCTTCCATCCATCATTGGATGTTAATTTTATTTCGACCAATACCGGAAATTTCCAATTATAAAAGAATATGAAATCAATTCGGCCATTCCCAACACAAGCTTCTCTAATATTGATTATGTTGGGGTCGAACATTGAGAAGCAAAAATGAATATCTTTTTGAAAGTCGGTTTCAGTTTTAAGTGCTCTCGAATCTATTTGCAAATTTTGTTTGTACGTAATAAATTTTTCAATGAGAAAATGCCAAAAATCCGAATTCGCTTGAAAATTTAAAGAACTATTATCTTTTTTTTTAATTGTGTGAATTTTTCTTTGTTAAATACCACCATTATTTGGATTTTGTCTTCGTCAATGGTGATCAATTTTTGGCAATTTGCGCAAGTCACTTCTTGTTTTTTTCCAAAGTCAGCAAGTTCAATGGAGGTAAGCATTGAAGCACAATTAGAGCAATATAAATAATACTCTAAAGAAATTATTTCATGTTTTTCCAATAATTGAATCAATTTCATAAAGAGTTCCGGTTCCTTTATGAAGGTTTTCTCCATTAAAGAATCTGCATATATCCAATATGCCCCCAAATTGACAAGTTTAAGGATTTGGGCGATTAATGTATCTAAATAAGGGTGTAACTCTATTTGGATTTCTTCTAATGGAATAAATTTCTTCAACCAATTTATGGATTTCAATTTCATTCACCAAAGGCATAATAGTTAATTTACTATCATTTGGAAAAAATCTCACTCTTATAGTAACAGTAGAATGACTGATAGATAAATTTAAGTCCATTACAATTTTTAGTATTCTTCTATTTGGACTAGTTAAAAAACTAAAAAATTCTTCATTTCTCATAAGGTCTGTCCTTTTTCCGCATCCAAAACCTCTTTCTAAAATTTCTTCTGTTTCACATTGGATTTTCGCATTATTTGTTATTCCTAACTGCGATAAATTTATAAAAAAATCCTTACTGAAATTCAAATATTGTATTCCGGTATTTAGAACTGCTGCCAACATTTCAACGATATATCTAGGATTAATTCCACATCTGATTTGCACAATCGGAATTGAATCATAAAATACTAGCACAATTATCTCTTTTTCGATAATAGTTCGAATATCTTCTCCAACAATAATGGTTTTTTCATTATACATCACAAAAAAGATCTTTAAAAAATACTGATTATAAACATACCTCAAAATATGGAAATTGTATTGTGTTGAAATGCTGTTTCTCTCCGAAAAAATTTTCTCGATTATATTGGCAATAGGTATTTGGGTTTGCAAACATACTAAATATTCGGAAACATATTGTTCATGTTCCCATTTTGCAAAAAAATGAGTTTTATTCTCGATCTGCATTAAAAGATTTTTGTAAGCCTCATATTTTACCGGATCCTCTAATTCATGAATGTTGGGTGGCACTGAAATGCCATATTCTTGCAGAGTATCATTCAATAAACCGAAATTTAATTTCAAATTTTTAAGCATGTTCATGATTCGAACACTTTGCTGATTTAATTCATCTTCGGATGTATATTCGATTAAATTTTCAAGATTTAACAATGACACACACCATGTTATATATCGTTGGATACAAGTCAATTTCTGAAGTATTTAAAAGTAGTGTTGCAAAAATTCTCGAAAATATTATCGCTTCTGCTTTTCCTCTTCACTGATTTCTGTTATACTCGCAGAAATTTGCGTTTTACTTCTGCAATATTTTGTTATACACGAACATAATCGAGTAGTTTTTATACTAAAGTGCAGAAAAAAATGTGAGTAATATGAAAATTGAAATTGAAATACCTACGCCAATATATTTACTATTGAAAAAAATAGCGAAAGAACAGTTAGATAAATGTAGTATATTATTTCAAATAATAAATACAATTTTAAATATTTGTAATTCTAATTTTGATATATGGGCGGAAAAAAAGCGAAAAAAAACAAATCGCGCAACAGTACGAAGAAAAGCACCCACAATTA
>CAZUTM010000073.1:0-21470 GCA_964623665.1 uncultured archaeon | reverse complement strand
TTTATATTTGTTAATAACGTTTTAACCTCTAATTAAAAAAACCTTCATAATTTACCTTGTTGGCTTTTTGCCTTGTTATATACAATTTCATTGAAATCTACACAATTTATTTATACACAGCGTTCGTAATTTATTATGAAATTTAAGATATATCTTTCTATTTCAATGCAATGAAAAAAAATGTTATGAAAACCAGTGTTGGGTCAAATCTGCACCGAATTTTTGTTTGCCCGCGTCTTTCAGTTCTTTTAATTTTTCCGGGGATAAAAAATCTTTGAAATCCTCGATTAAACGATCGTAAGCATAAAAATCTTGAAACTTCTCGATTCTTTTCAACAAAATCTGTGCATTCTCCGCACTTGGCTCAAGATCAAACAAATTCACATCGATATCATTTACATAATCCACCATATTTTCACCCCGCTCGCTTTAAGCATCTATACTTATTTGGAAAATGCGGTAAATAAAATTTTGCGTTTTGAAATAGATCAAAGAAATAATAAAAAAAATTGGGCGTAATATCGATATCCATTACCATATTAAAGGATATTCGAGGATTTATTGTTTAAATCCGTATTTTTTGAGGAATTCGGCTTCCTTTTGTTCATGAATTAGTTTTAATTCTTCTTTAGTTTTTTTCCATTCCGGCCCATCGAGAGGATAATAGATAAGGGCAACTCCGCTTAATAATAATAAGATACTTGGAACCAATAACCATCCGAGAACAATACCGATCTGTGCGCTTTCGATTTGGGTACCGGGCGGTAATCCTTGAACATACCCGAATGCGCCTAAAAACCATAAAAAGATAGCTTGCGCCAAACTGATGGCAGGTTTTGTAATAAAGCTGTTGATTCCCGCATACATCCCTTCTCTTCGGAGCCCGGTGCGCTTCTCATCGAAGTCTATAACTTCTCCGTTGATGATCGGGATTAGATACATACCTCCCGAAAAACCCATTCCGAAAAGGAAAAAGCAAATTGAAGCTATAATAACGTTTCGATAGAAGATAAGCATAGCAAAACATCCGATAGCAAACAGAAAACTCATAATTATAAGACTTTTTTTGACTTGCCAACGGCTTAATTGAGAGATCCATAAAAAGATACCAAATAGAATCCCGACAGCTAAAGAAATATAGAGAGGGAGCGCGGGAACGTTGACATTGTCGAAGAAATAAAGAACTCCGGTCATCAATGCTGTTTGAATGTATATAATCGTGAAAGAAATCACCAGAAACACAAGAAACGCTTTATTTTTAAAACTTTCTACCAATGCGGTGAGAAATGGAGGCTGTTTTTCCTCAGTGGTGTAGCCTTTTTCTTCGTAAAAATAAGTGCTTATATAAATCAAAATACCGCTCACGATTCCCATTATGGTCATTACAGTTTGAAAGAAGGTGGGATCGCTTCCAGGCGTTGGCTTTATGATGGGAATCAAGATTAATGGAATCGCAAGAGGCACCACCATGAAAATTATTTTCCAAATAAAGATCGATCCCCTCGCTTTCGCAGAAATCGCCATCTCATAGGGCATGATATAGATACTGGTGGCTATTGCGGTATAGAGGGTGTCTACAAAGAATAAAAGAAAGAACATTTGAAATCCCATAACAATTTGATCAACGCCTGTTCCGGGCCAATCTACCCAACACAAAATAAACGTTAATGCATAAAATGGGGTTCCAAATCGGATATAGGGAATTCTCCGGCCGATTTTGGTTTTTGTTTTGTCCGAAATATATCCAAATAAAGGATCATTCACTGCATTCCAAATGCCAAAAAGAATCCAAATGAGAGCGGCGATTTTGCCATCAAGTCCGCGCCACTCCGTAAAGAAATAAGTAAGCGTTGCTCCCGCCGCCAAGCTTCCGAGTACTGCACATGAAGCATCCGCGATTGAGATCCAGATTCGGGATTTCAGCGGAACAACTTCTTCTCGCAATCCTTCAGTCATACTTTCTCAAAGTTTCAAAGCTATTTAACTTTGAAAAGCAAACTGAAAATTATGGAAGAGAAAAATCAATCTCAACCGAAAGCTACGTCAAATCAAAGTAAAAAGCAAACGAGAAACTCATTAATTTATTGGCCTTTATTTGCATTGCTTTTTTACTTGGTGTATGGCGTATTTGCGAATATTTCCCGCAATCAGAACTATTCACCGGCTTTATATTTTGATTCTCCATGGCGGATGGGCCAAACGGCGCTTCAAACCATTTGGGATCCCAATATGTTCCACGGACACCTTTGGTTTAACCTTCTGATTGTTTTAATGATTGTCGGTTGCGTATTCTATAGGGTTCCACCGCTCAAACGGGATGGATGGCTTGGAAACCGATCACGAATAAAATTATTATTCATTTTATCCACCGTCGCTTGTTTGACGATTGTAATAGCAATGAACATAACCCTCCCCGCACCGGCATACATTTGGAAAAACTGGTCGAATAATTCGATGCAATATCAATTACCCGCGCTTCCCGCGTTATTGTTCGGGATGATGCTCCTTGCCGTACCGTTGAAAAAAAATCAATTAAATGAAAAGGAAATTCAATATCGAAATAAATCTCTTATTGGCTTTTCGATAATTGCTGCAGCGATAGGTACCATAATGGTATTCAACACCTATTGGCATCCTCATGGCCTTTTCATTTTGATTGTGGTATTTCATTATTTCGTGCTGACGCTTTCCGTTCCGATGATGGCCGCTTTATGGCTTATAAGCAAAATAATAAAAGAATCCGGAAAAAAGGGAGATGGTTGGCAATATGGAAAGAAAAATTTCGGTCTTTTTTTCATTGGATTGCTTATAATTGTTGGAATTGATGCGATTCCAATATTCATTTTTCCGCCCATCCGAGGTCAAGTGTTTTTCACGATAGATATTTTTGGATGGTGGACATGGTCGATGTGGCCTTCTTGGGTCTTCATCATATCCCTTTCAGCATCAATCGTTTCCGGATCCGTATTTTACTTCGATCAGATCGAAAGTTTAAAGGAGAAGATACGAAATCGTATAATAAGGACTCCGAATCGCCGTGAAAAAATTCAGAAACTACTCAAAAACTTTGAAGGACAAAAATGGTCGATTGCAATTTCGGCAATTCTCATCATTTTGATATTTGTGATTTCTCCGTTAGTAGGAATTCGAATGTGGTGGCTAGATGAGCGAAGGCCTATGATTCTCATTAACCAAGTGGGCTATTTACCGAATTCTCCGAAACGAGTCGCGTTTCAGACCATGAATGATACCGCAGTTCCGGATTCGGCGGTATTCAAGGTGGTAAATTTTGATTCGAAACAAGTGGTGTACGAAGGCACGTTAACAAAAAACGTATCGAAATATGGTCGAAATTATATGTTGGGTCATTTTGATGCGCTTAAAACCGAGGGAAGGTATTATATCGAAACCAAAATTTATGGCACCAAATATAAAAGCTATGATTTTCGAATCGCAACAGATGTCTATGACCTCCCGAGACTTAGAGGCGTTGATTTCTTTTATTACCAACGTTCCGGATATGAAGTTCAAGAGATTGTCCCCGGATTTCCGGGATCCAAAGCGGGCAATCTCGATGATGCCCTTGTATATAATGGAACGGATGAGAACGGAAAGATCAAATGGGTCTGGAAAAATCTTACCGGAGGGTGGCACGATGCTGGAGACTACAATAAATATAACGGTTGGTTCCAAACCCAATGGTTCTGCACACAAGCATTATCAACGGCTTGGGTACTAAATAACAATTCATTCTGGAATAATGGGCCGCAGCGGGTTGATAGTAGTGCACCGGATATCCTCGATGAGATGCTTTGGGGGGCCGCGTTTATGATAAAAATGACCGATACAACGGATATTCGGGGCACCGGAAAGAAAGGATTTGTTTTTGAGAATCTCGGCGGCTATTTCCACCATGAAAATCGAAAGGCGTTCATGTCGTATTGGGGGCCACCAGAATATTACACCTCACCGGAAATTGATGGGGACGAACGAGTGGTGATTCCGGGTGCACCGATTAGCTATTGGGAACCCGGAGGCCCGCATGAAGGAATACCCTACGGCTGTGTCGGGCAATCACGAGGGTATCATTTTGCGGGCACCCTACTACAAGTCGCAAGAGTGTTGGAAAATTATCAAGCAGCACACCCCGAATATAAAACACCCTCATGGGGTGTCGGATGGAACCTCACGCCTTCATATTTAAGAGAAGTCGCATACAACATCAATGCCGCGTATGCACCAACCATGAAATGGACTCCGGAAAATGTAGGAACCGAACTCGGTATTGGGATGATTCTGTTCCACAGAGAGCATGCGTATTTAACGGGAAATTGGACAGAAATGCAAGCATGGATTAACGGCACCATCGCCATTGAACTCCCGATGGAAAGCTATTGGATGCACGATTATGCAATCGCGCTCATTCTCTCCACTTATTTGGAATTCGGATTACCCATCCCCCAACATATCATGGATTTCGCGCTTCGAAAACAGACCGATTATTACGCATATTACTATCCAACCGATGATCCTTTCGTGGTTAAAAAATTCGATGATTATAAAACGGGAAATCTGCATCTGTTTAGGCAAGGCGGATGGAATCATTTTCCGCCCGATGAAGGCCAAACAGATCAGCTCTTAAGCGTTTATCTGCAAACGCTATTATCGCATATCCTGCCTTCAAATAAAAGAATCGATATTATTCAAGGCGAAATTGATTGGCTGTTCGGTTTCAATCCTCTTGGCCTTTGCTTGATGTCCGGCGTTGGGCACAAACATGTACCCATCGTCCATCATCGAAGACAATGGTACGACTACCCATCTGGCCATGTTCCGGGTGGCATCATTAACGGGATTAAAAAAGCGCTACCCTCAAGGGAATACTATAAAGCAGATTGGCGGGCCCTAAATGACACGGAAAATTGGAAATACGGAGATGATCTCCCGCAAGTAGACACGTGGCAGCCGAGCAGACTTTTCTACGATGGAGTCAGTGCGGGATCTCAAGAAGTATGGATTCCCCACAACGCGGCATGGATTTTATTTATCGAAAATCTCAACCGGTATGCTTTAATTTAATTTCACTTCAAAATATGGCTTTTTTATTTATTTTCTCAATTAATTGATAAATTTCATTCGATTTTTACCCAACGAGGATGAATATAGCGTGTAATTCCTTTGGAAAACGCATATACGAACGAGTTCCTACCGTTCGCAATCCATATTGTAATATGACGCGACTTCCAACAGCATAATTCTTTTTATCAAACCTCCTCCTATTTCTTCGTATGGCCTTTATAAATTTTGATCCCAAAAAATTGATTCGCTGTACATTGATCGCCAACGGGGTGTTTTTCAGTATAACGCTTATACAATACTTTTTCATCCCGCTCTTTGGCCGTATTCTGATGTTTGACTTTTATTTTTTGTCGTCGTTGATGTTAGTGTACATCATATTGTCGTTCATTGGTGCAAAGTATCAAGATTCTATCGCGATTTCGTTGACTAATAGCCTTCTCTTGTTCGTAGGATTTGCAGTTTTCGGGTATATCTCTTTGTTTTTTAATGGATTTTTCAATGGACTTCTGCTGTTGAATACGCTTCCTCTCACGATTCTAAATCTATGCAGTTTTATAGTGAATGTAAGAGCCCAATTTAAACATGATATTGGTACCGCTGTGGTGATGATACTTTTCTTTCTCATCTCGGTGCTTTTGGCCGTTTTAATATATCCATCGCTCATCAATTATGTTGCACTTCTTTTTCCGGCGGTAATTGTTTCTCTTGCACTTGCCCCAATCGTAAAGAATATTGCTAATAAAATCACCAATGCACGAAAAAACCGGTCGATCAAAGAGATTCTTTCAATTAAAAGGATCTTTAATTTGGAATCTTTTCATTTAATAAGGAATAAAGAAAATAGGAAGAAAATCATGATGGTTGCCTCAATAATTTCCGCAATTTTCTTTGGACTGGTAATGGGCGCCTACATGAACTTTGGAAAAACGATTCGCATAAAAGCGGGAGACAATTTTAAGACAATAAGCAGTTATTGGGGACCGCCGAGTCTCAGATTAACCGAATGGAACTCCAAAATCACGGCTATCGATAATAATACACTTCAGATCGATAATTCTACCTTGGAACTCATGCCGCCGAATTTTCGGAATGGAACATTGGCATACGTGACGAAAATAACGGTGAATAACAACACCGGCTCTTATTGTAATTATTCTGCGGGGGCCCGGAGTTATCCCAACGGAACGGTATTTCTAAGCAGCCCTTTGGAGAATTTAACCGCGGTGAATGTCACTTTCAAATACGTTTACAATAATATCGTGCTCGAGTATCTTAATATTAGCCAAAGCACACTTGTAATGAATTACCACGGCGACTTCATTTATTACAATAACACGTTCGAGAGGATACAATCCACGTACCTTTTCCAACTTTTAGATTATTGGAGCATCAAATTTTATCTTGATATAAGCAACGGCAAAGATTTTCCGCATGTTTGGAACTACCTTGATTCCATACCGTTCGGCTACGATACTTTGAATTGGGCGCATGGCAAATGGCGTATGTTTATGGGGATCAGTTATGATTTCGAACCTGGTGATGCATTTCGGAAAGGACAAAATCCCGGCAATCCGGAATTCAGGTTTACCAAAATTATCGGAAATGAAACCAAATTTGATCGTGATTTACAAAAGAGCTGGGTCTCATTAAATGAACAAAATCACACATATTTCAAAATGGTAACAGATGAATACGAAAAACTCTATAAATACGGTTCAGATCTCGGATATAAAACGTATATCACTTTGGGTTTGGGTGAAATCATGGATAATATCGATCGAGACATCGATTTCACGAGGTGTCCGGTAGACCCGCTTTCTCCAAATCCTAATGTGTTATACGGCCATATGCTTTACCAAGATAACAATTTTAACACCGGAAGGTTTAGAGTGTATCAAGGATGCACCGATCAAATTAAAATTTTAGGAAACCAAGGAAAAACCATACTCTTAGGGTGGTTAGCAAACGGTACAAGATATTATACCGATGACGAGATCGGATTGCAAAGGTATATCGAAGATTGTAAAATCGCGCAAGCATCGGGTATGGAAGAAATTTTCCATGCGCCGCTTTATAGAATGCAAAGTAAATGGGGCGATGAAGCCATTTTACGTTTGCACAAAGCATTGAATGAAGACAGCAAAAAAGAAATTGTGATTCCCGTTCCGGTTGGACTGATAGATCAGAATCTTTTATCGGATTTTCTTAAGAATTTCAATTATATCTGGCTGGGATTGCCAATGTTTCTTATTATCCCTATTGGCTATTTCGGATTCTATAAAAAAGTTGAAAAGAGCATTAGAAATCCTTAAACTAATTGTAATTTTTTATTTTTTCAATTAATCCCTAAGAATATTTATTCGATTTTGACATCTTCAATACCGGGTGTTGCCAATTTCTTTTTATTGTTAATATAATAAGCCAAGACCCCAACTGCCACAATGATCGCTATCGAAAGGACGATGTACGGTACGAATGGATTTCGATGTTTAAAATTAAACGTTAATTTTTCACTCTGAATCGGCATCCCGGTCTCAGTTTCACCTATTATTTGGATCTGATAAACCCCTTCAGGAAAATCATCCGTCGAAAATTTGAATGAAATTTGGGAACCGGTTTGGTTTTTTTGAATAATTTGATTGAAAGTAATAGCAATCCATTTCAAGGGTATTTCACATTCTGATTCTATGATGAAGTTTCCCGAGATATAATCCTGATTCATACTTGAGAAGCTTACCGGATCCCGGATTATTTTGGTTGTAAAAGAATTATCAGCAGCATTTACAAAGGATACAAGCAAAATCATCAAAAAAAATGAGCTTGTAAAAATATACCTTCTAAGATTTTTTTGTTTTAAGGCCATAATAAATAAAATTTTTTTTCAAATAAAAACTTTAAAACATTTTTGATGGAGTAAAGCGAATTTATATTCTCAAAGAATACCTTCTTAGCTTGACTTTAATGTAATGATTTCATGGATCCCGTTAAGCAACTAGTTTTTTCCGGTTTTAAAGGGCAATTTTCATCATATTTATAAAAATCGATGATTAGATGTGAAATATTACCGGTTTTTTTATTTTTGGCGCAATGTTTGAAGCGAACTGCTTTTCCAAACAAATGGAAGCGAATCATAATGTTCTTGAAAGCGAAAAGGGCGAAAGCAATAATTTTAAAAATCACGTTTTACTTTATAGATTGTAGGTAGCGAACTGCATACTCCATGCTGGCGTAGCTCAGTAGGCAGTAGCGCGGGCCTGTTAATTGATGTTTCTTATGCATCTAACAGACAGCCTGAGGTCGAAGGTTCAATCCCTTTCGCCAGCGCGTTCTTTTTTTCAACATGAATTTCCTCTTTCTTTCAACATGAATTTCCGCTTTCTTATTATGCGTTTTTCTAAAGGTTTGCAGGTCTGGTCAATGTTTCTATTGCACCAATTGCGGTTATCCGCTCCAGAGAAGTGTCCGAATTGGCAATATATAGAAAATAGAAACAACAAAAATAAAAAACGAAAATGGTAATTAAAAAATAAACTGCATAAACGATCGGAACGATTGGAATGAAATCTCTTTATGAGTGCCGCTTTTTGATTATAATTGCTGCAGCAAGAGAGCCGAAAGCCAAAATGGGTAAGAGCATTTCGAACCCACCAATTTCATTTGGTGGATCTTTTGGTAATCCCAAGGCGCGGAGATTGTAATCCATCATTTGAATGTAATCGTTGAGTTCTTTTCCATTTTCATCTTTCATGTAAAGCAATGCGGCAATATAAATGATTTTGGCCTTTGCTGCGCGAGCCAATTCGTTAACCTCTTTATTATTTCCCATCGGGCTTGTTATGATGGTGGTGATGTTTTGTGCGACCATTTTTTCTTTTATTTCTTGAATATGCGCGGCTCCGGGTTCTTCTTCATGTTCTCCGTGCGAATCGATGGCTGCAATCTGTTGTACTCCGAGTAAATCGAGGAATCCCGTGTAGGCCGGATGGTTTACCACCACTTTCATTCCTTCATACAAAGTTCGGTTTCCTTGGATTCTTGTTAAAAGTGCATCCAATTTTGCTTGGTAAGTTGCGTTTTGACTGGTATAGTACGCGGCATTGGCTGCGTCTATTTCAATTAGTTTTTCTGTGAGTCTTGAAGCCATGATTTTAATATTATTTGGATCCATCCAAACGTGGGGATTAGGAGCGTTTTCAATCAACGGGTCTGCTTTTAGCATGGCCGAAGTTGAAAGATTAAATACCATTGGTGCTTGTGCGCCTAAGGATTCAATAGTCTGTTTTACCCACGGTTCAACTTTTTCGATTCCGAACGCGACGAATAAATTAGCTTCTTTAATTTGCATTTTTTGTTGCTCCGTTGGGCCTTCAAAATGATGAATGGTTTCCTCATCTGGGCTTATTAGAATGGCCTCAACAGTACCCTTTTCCCCGAGAATATTTTTTACAATGTCGGCCGGAATCGCTGTTGTTGCCATTATTTTTAATCCAGCTTGCGATGGATTCGGTCGGTCTGAAGACATTGCTCCGCCTAGTTGTATAGCCAAAACCGGAAGAATCAATGAAACCAGAAGCATTGATCCCATGATTTTTTGTTTTAATTGCATAAAATAATCACCTTCAAAAATTACGATCTATCGTAAATTAGTAAAAAACAATAAAATTTAAAGATTAGCCTTTTACGAATGGTGGTAAAATTGAATAATCTGTTAATATTTTGAAATCACATGTTATTTGCATCATTAGAAAATTTATTCAATAATATCACCGAAGGATTCGTGTACCGACCTATTTTGGCTGCATTGATAATCGGAATAATGTGTAGTGCGGTTGGAGTGTATATTATTTTAAGGAAAATGGTATTTTTGGTGGATGGAATTGCGCATACTGCTTTTGCGGGTGGGGCACTCGGGTTATTATTGGTCATAAACCCTTATTTAACTATAAGTTTGTTCGGAACAAGCACCGCCGTATTGATGGGGTATTTTTCTGAAAAAGGCAAATTAAGCAATGATACAGCGGTGGGCATTTTATTTAGTTTTGCGATGGCCTTAGGTATTATATTTATTGGGTTAATGAGATCGTTTACAACAAGCATCGCCGGGTTATTATTCGGGAGCATTACAACCGTGGGGCAATCTGATTTGTTCTTTTCTGTATTAATTGCGATGATCACATTTATTTTCATGTTTTTTGTTAAGAAGGAGTTGGATTTCATCACATTTGATGAACACCTTTCTAAATCAAACGGCATGCCCGTTCGTCTCATTAACTACAGCTTTTTAATTATCACGTCGCTTGTTATCATGGTATCGATTCGTGTAATAGGGATAATATTATTGCTTGCCATGATTGTAACCCCGGCAGCAACCGCTTATCAATTTGCGTACCGGATTAACCGAATGATTCAATATTCTGTAGTTATTTCGATTTTGGGAGTTATCTTCGGATATCTTACAGCCTATATTTTGGAGATTTCTACAAGTCCCGCAATCGTAGGATACTATACCTTGTTTTTCGTGATCTCATTAATAATTTCACCGAAGAAGAAGCGCGAAGTGATACGAAATGGAGATCTTTATTGCAAACAATGTGCAGATGCCATTGCTCAAGGTGTTCACTGTGAATACTGTGAAGAAGATATGTCGATAAAAGAAAAATCAAAAAAAGTAGTTCATCATCATAATCATATCCATGATGCGGAGGGTAATATCCATGAGTGAACGCGCAGAACTTATTCGATTAGAAAATATATCCGTATATTATGGGCTAAGAAAAGTTTTTTCTGATGTCTCATTCACGATCCGCGAGGGCGAATATGTAGGACTTATCGGGAAAAATGGATCCGGAAAAAGCACGTTGTTAAAAACCATTTTGGGACTTGAACCGCTCAAATCGGGCCGCATCGTATATTTCAATAACCCTGAATTACCCAAAATTCCATACGAACAAATCGGATATACTGCCCAGATGCACCCCATTCAACGGGATTTTCCGGCTACTGTCGGAGATATTGTAGAAATGGGACTATATCTTCAGAACGGGATTTTCAAACGAAAAGACCCCAAGAATGTTGAGAAAGTAATGTATGCATTGCATCAAGTCGGTATGGAGAGATTTGTAAATCGTCCTATTGGCCACCTTTCCGGAGGCGAACAGCAGAAAGTTATGATTGCACAAGCGTTGGTAAAAAAACCCAAAATTCTCATATTGGATGAACCAACGAGTGCGTTTGATTTTATCACGCTGAATAATTTTATCAAATTATTGGACGAACTGAATCATAAACTCGGGATCGCAATTTTGGTGGTTCAACATAATTTAGAAGTTCTGCGACCCTATTGTTCTCGATTGATTATGTTAAAAAATAGAATTCTGTTTGATGGAAATCCAAAAGACCCGAAAATAGATTCGCTATTGCCGGATGTGTTTGCCTATTCTCTTGAACCCAGTATTTAACCCATGATTTAGCTTCATTATTACTCTTTTGTTTTCAAATTTCTTTTTTTTCTTTCGTGGTGATCCATTAAATTAAATTTAAAAAACTACAAAAAACGTTTCCATGGATAAATTAATCCATTTTCTACCCAAAGCATGCATATTCAACGGGATTGTCCATTACCCTTTTAAATTTTTTTGAGAGTTTTTTTCGTTTGAAATTTTTAAAGTTAGTGTAATTTGTAGAGTATATAAAAAGTTTAAAGAATCAAGGTTTTTCTTGAATTCCAAATAAAAAGGGCTACGAAGGGGCGGCAATCATTAATCGATTTGAAATCAAATGAAAAGGTTCGATAAAATGGTGAGCAAGCTATATAAGAATTGAGATTTTACATAGTATTGGATTTTTATGGGCAAGTTAAACAGAAGAGTTGCTTTGATCGGTGCCGGAATGTCCAAGTTCGGTCAATTTTATCCGGAAAAACAGAATATCGATCTTTGGGTCGAGGCGTGGCAAAATGCGGTAAAAACCGTTGACCACGGAATTTCTTCCAAAGTTATTGATGAGCTTTTCTTGGGTAATTTCACCGCAGATTTATTCAACCATCAAGGACATTTGGCGCCATTGATTGCGTCCCTTTCGGGCTATAACCCGAAACCAGCATCCCGTTTCGAAGGCGCATGCGCATCAAGCGGAATTGCCTTTCGACAAGCGGTGATGTCCATCGCATCAGGGATGAATGAAGTCGTGTGTGTCGGTGGAGTTGAATGCATGACCCAGTTGAACACCACAATGATTACCTCTGCGCTAGCAGCGGCTGCAGATACAACATACGAATATTATGCCGGTGCTACTTTTCCGGGTCTTTATGCAAGCGTTGCAAACGCGCACTTTCACAAATTCGGAACAAAATCTGAAGATTTAATGACCATAGCCATTAAGAACTATGAAAACGGAAAAGAAAACCCTTTCGCTCAAGTTCAAAATACGGTAAAAGAAATCATGGAACAAAAGATTGCCAAGGTAAAGAAAAGCGGGAAAGAATGTCCAGATTGGAAAGATGAATATGAGTTCTTGAAATCGGATAATAATCCCATGATTGCGTATCCGCTTAGATTATTCGATTGTTCTTTGATAACGGATGGTGCGGCTTGTGCATTTCTTGCTTCTGAAGAGGTAGCAAAGAAATATACTGACACGCCGATTTGGATCACGGGTGTTGGTCAAGGAAGTGCACCTCTAAGTCTTCACGATAGAGACGAACTAACAGGGTTCAATGCAACCAGAGTCGCAGCAGAACAAGCCTTCAAGATGGCCGGCAGAACGCCAAAAGATATTCAAGCCTTAGAAGTTCACGATTGTTTCACCATCGCGGAATTATGCGCGTTAGAAGACGCGGGTTTTTATAAAAAAGGTGAAGCGGTTAAAGCCATCAGAGAAGGTGCAACAAAGCGGGATGGTGCATTACCGGTAAATACCTCTGGCGGATTGAAGTGTAAAGGTCATCCGGTAGGTGCAACCGGTGTAGCACAAGTAGTCGAAATCTTCAAACAAATGCGAGGAATCGCAGAGCGAAATAGACAACTGAAATTTGATGTGGAGCGGGCAATGACCCATAATTTAGGTGGTTCCGGCGCAACTTGCGTGGTTCACATCTTCGAAAAATAAGGAGGAACCTAAAATGTCAGCAGAAATTCCAATCACGGTCAATAATTACTTTAAATTTATGAAAGAAGGAAAATTAATGGCAACCGAGTGTCAAGATTGCGGAACCATCGATTTACCCGCCCGAGCGATATGTTCGAAATGCCAAAGTGCAAATATGAAATGGAAACAATTATCCGGAAAGGGAAAACTCGCCACCTTCACAACGGTTCATGTTGGTGCTGAAGTAATGACCAAAAAAGGCTACTCAATGAAAAAGCCATATTGCTTCGCAATCATGGAAATTGAAGAAAAAGAGAAGGTTTATGTATCCGGGCAATTAATCGGTGTAGATGAAACCAAACCAGAAACGATTAAAATCGGGATGCCTTTGAAAGCGACATTTCTCACAACAGATGAGGGTAAAGACAAAGATGGAAATCCGATTATTCGATATGATGTCGGATTTCAACCCGCATAAAGAATGTATATCCACATTAGACCGTTTTTTCATTATTATTTCTATTCTTATAAGGTGTTACCCAATTTCCATCCTTCATTGAGAATGGCTTTTTTGTGTGAAAAACTGTTTAGAGGAAGGGATTTTTAATTAATCTATAGGTTAAAAACTAGAATAGGAAAAAAAACTTAATGGGATGTTCCCTCAGTATGTGGATTCGCCCGGTAAAGTTCTTTCAATTTATTTAAGTGAAGTTCCGCAATTCATGCAGAAAACATCGCTTGCATCAATCTTAGCAGAGCAATTTGGACAAATCTTAGTTCCACCAGTGCTTTTTGTCGGAGTTGCAACATCCGAATCGATAGACGGTCCGCCAAATGAATCAAATTTTTTCTCTGCTTTCTTCGGTTTACCGGCCTTTCCCTTCAAATCTTCAGCCTTTGGATTATATTTAAGGGAACCCGCCAACGCACCAAATACAGCACCTATTGCTGATCCTTCCAAACAAGCAAGAATAACAGCCACGGTTGGATTTAAATCAGTTAATCCCATAAATGCACCTTCAAGAATAGGCCCAATCGTATCATTTGCCGAAAGAAAAGTAATTACTCCACCGAATGTTATCATATAAAAGATTCCAATCGCAAAACTGGTATTTACACCGCCTCTCGGTGAATGTGACATCAAATACGATGTAATAAAGCATGCTAACACCCATGGTATCATAACTGCCAAAGCATATGTCCATTGGTCGGGTCGATAATAAAGAAACCAATGCATAGGAAACATGAGAATGATGAAAAGACCTAAAAGACCACCAATAAGAACCGGTAAAGCTTGCCCTAAAGGTCCGGGCACCAACAATGGTAAAGTATTGTTTAAACCGACTCCGATGTTTTCCAATGCGCCTCCGGTAACTGCTGCGCCCAGATCAAATACACTAAAAGAGATCCAAGACATTGGAATGAGACAAAGCGCTCCCAAACAACCGCTACCTACAACTCTTCCGAAGCCCATATTTTTACCTCACAAATGAATTGGGTGAACAGCAATTTAACATTTGCGCCTATTTACATAAACGGCAATAAATTCATTTCATGGGCCTACGCAAATATATATTTTTTCATGCATTACCTAGCGCATGAATGAATTGAGATGGGATCCGTTGTTGAAGGAATGGGTCATCGTTGCAGCAAATCGAGACAAAAGACCCGTTTTAGGTAAAACATTTAAAGAGGAACCGGCAAAGAAAGATGCAAAGTTTGAACCGCCCAAGGTAGAAAAAGCATCAGAGCAACCAACCCAAGTAAAAACAGTTGACAAAGACCCGAACTATAAATGTCCGTTTTGTCCGGGTTCGGAAGAAGTGAAAGATGCAAATTGGGAAGTATTACAATTGGGAAATCGCTATTCCTCTCTTCATGGAGACTTAACCGTTCCATGGGTGGAATCCACTAATCCGGATGCGATATGGCCTACGAAACCCGCACTCGGAAAGAATGAAGTAATTTTATACACGCCGGAACATTATAAACACATCGGACAGTTGAAAGTTTCAAATCTCGAGCGTCTTACCGAATTATGGGGACAACGCTACACGCATATCGCAAAAGATGAATTAATAAAATATATTTTCATAATGGAAAATCGAGGAAAAGAAATCGGAGTCTCGTTAGAACATCCGCATGGTCAAATCTATTGCCTTCCGTTCCTCCCTCCAAGAATCGAAAGAGAATATAATTCAGTTAATGAATATAAAGAAAAATATGGTAAGTGTTTATACTGCGAAATCATGGAAAAAGAGTTAAAATCGGGAAAACGTGTGATTTGTCAGAATGATTCCTTCGTAGCATTCGTTCCATATTTCACCCACTTCGCATACGAGATTCATATCTATTGCAAAAAGCACATTCCATCCATCGCCGATTTTGACCACCAATTAACAAAAGATTTTGCAAAAATTCTCAAAGAAGTCGTTCTCAGATATGATGCATTGAAAGGCGGAATAATGCCGTATGTAATGGCCCAGCACAATGCACCTTCTAATGTTGCCAAGCGCGAGAATTGGCATTTCCATGTGGAGTTCTACACTATTTATCGAGGTCCGGAGCGCATTAAATACTTGGCAGGTGTGGAATTGGGATGTAATACCTTCGTGAATGATGTTTTTCCGGAGGATGCTGCAGCCCGCTTGCGAGATGTAACAATAGATAAAATAGAATAATCGTTTTCGCGCTATTTTTTCATTTATTTATGCATTCACCGAGATAGGACACACACTAAGCATTCACCGAGATAGGACACACACTAAGCATTCACCGAGAATGAACACACGCACTATGCATTCACCGTGAATGAACACACGCACTATGCATTCACCGAGAATGTACTTGCACGCACTAAGCATTCACCGAGAATGGACACGCGCACGAGATAAATAAAGCGCATCAATCATAAAAAATGGCTATATACAATCATTAGGTAAAAATTGAGGATAACATCTTAAAGAAATTTGGTGAATATATGAGAAAAATCAAAAAAGTTAGATGATGATAACCTCTCCTATCAATTTAGCATCCAATTGGTCATTTTGGATTAAATTAAATGCGAGATTAACCAATTCTTCGACAGATAAATCACACATCTCGGGAGGTAAAATACTTTTTTCGTTTAGATCGATGATATGCGTTTGGCTCGAAGTTTTGAGCAGATAATCTTTGAATAAACCCATATAATCGCATTTATCTGATTTGGTGTTTTGTATTTGAACTTTCGACGCAGAACTTTCATTTTTCTTCGAGTTCCCCTTCATTTTCAATTTTGAAAACAAACCCATTTTGCTCAGCCCCATTTTATTTGATCCGGAAGAATACACGCAAATAATGTAATTTGGCTTTGTATAAACACATGTTTGAAGAAAAGCAATGGTTAAACTGTAATCCTCTCGATTTAAGTATAAAACCAAATTAAATAAATTGCGTGGGATTTCTCCCATTTCAACAAATAGAAAGAGGAAGTTTGTCAAAATAACATTATCGGACCTTCTTTCTTCCATCTATTGCGTTTTTTTACAAAGAATTTTCTCTTATGTTAGCGAAGATTGCATTTGTATCATTCTATTCTGAAAATCTTCAAATGGAAGCACCTTAAATTTTTAAATGTAACTCTTTTCAAGACAAGAAACGGGATGATTATTTGATTTCAAAACCTTTAAATGTTTCGAAACAAACCGATATTTTTTCATCTTCGATTTTCCAAAAACAACAAAATACTGGCGGCAATGCTTAAAAAATAGTAGAAATATAGCTCGTATATGCGCAACATTAAGTATCATTTTTTCGGAAATCAAATCCGATTGTTCATATTAGTTGCTTTGTTTCTTTTACTTTTGGGCTCGACCATAAGCAATACTTCAATTCAACCGGAAGTCAAAAAAGAAACTATCAATGAATTCGGTGGGCCTACTCCCAAAGGCTCATTATTTGAATGGGCAACGCAAAATGCAACCACGGTAAATTATAATGATGGGACCGGAAGCTTAGTAGGTACAAGCAACGTAACCGAAGCCATTGAGGAGAAGCAAGATGAGAAGTACATTAATATTCAGAACAGCGGAAATCATCAAAAAATAATGGCAATTATTCTCTACCCCTTTGGAAACCCGTATCCCAATATGAATAGCACCTCGAAAATCTTGGATGGAAGTATAGAATTTGGTGGCTGGGTGAATACAACGCTGGTCGGTACGGGGAATTTATCGACCTTTGAAATTCGAGTAATCTTGAATAACAGTTACCAAGAAACCATAACGGTGATCGGAGGGCAAATCCCTATTAATCAATATGGTGATATAAACATTTCTCTTACGCAATCATTAATCGATGAGATGAGATTGAATAATGCATATATTCATACATTAAATCTGAGCGTTTATAGTGAAGGAACCATAGGTGTAACAAATAGATTCTGCGTAGATTATCTAAAAATAGTGTATAAATTTGCTCAGCCACCTAATGCGCCCGATTTCAATATTGAATCCTTGTCCGACGGAGGTATAAATTTAACATTCATTCCGAGTTGGAACGGTGGCGATAATATCAACGGGTATGAAGTTTATCGAAGTACCACATCCGGAGAGCTAGGCTCGTTAATTAACACAGTCACTGGTCCGAATTTTTTTGATAGCGGTTTGACTTTAGGCACCACGTATTATTACACCATTAGAGCAAAAAATCGTGCCGGTACAAGCGAAAACTCCACTCAAAAATCGGCTTTATCGAGAAAAACTCCTGATCCGCCTACGCTTAATTCATTGATCAATCATCAAAACGGTAATGTTGAACTTACCTGGACTCCGGGAAATCCGAATGGTGCACCGATTCTGCAATATGTTATTTTCCGATCCACAGATGGGGGATCTTACGGCACTGAGATCGGATTCGCGAGCGGTGCAGCAACTGCTTGGAATGATACCACCATCACAACCTATAATCTCACCTATTATTATCGAATTGCGGCTCAAAATGAAGCGGGAAACGGTTCAATTTCTAACCAAAGAAATATTCGACCATTCAAAGCACCTTCAGCACCGACAATTACAAATGTTCAAGCGGGGCAAGGAAATAACACGATCACATGGTCACCTTCAGCAGATTTTGGTGGAAGCACCACCGTCACTTATAGACTATGGTGGGGCATCGAATCGGATAATCTCAACAATTCGATCCCAATAACAACAAGTCCGTTTGTTCATTTGAACCTTTCCTCCTACCTCTATTATTACAAAATCGAAGCCTTGAATCATTTAAATTGGGGCACCAATAGTAGTGTGGCGACGGGTCAACCTTCGGGATCTCCAACGCGGGTTCGAAATCTTGCAGCAGTAGCCGGGAACTATTCGGTTAATCTTACATGGATTGCGCCGCAATTCGATGGCGGAAATCCGGTTTCCGAATATCGTGTATATAGAAAGCTTGGGTCAACGCCAGAAGAACTGATTGCTCATTCAATTACCACTTTGGGTTATAATGATACAACCATGGAATTATACGGAGAATATCGCTATCGAGTTGTGGGTGTTAACATTTACGGTGAAGGAGATGCATCTTATGTGTTTGCGACTCCGAAAACAAGACCTATGAAACCGACCACAATAAATATAATCACCGGATTTAGAAGCATTATGTTGAATTGGGAGGAACCGGTTGATGGAGGCCATCCGATCACTCATTATCAAATATGGGCGAAAAACGGCTCCGGGGATCTCTACCCTTTGATCATTCAAACAGATAGGACCTATAACCACACGAATTTGACTCCGGGTATGAATTATACGTATTGGATTTCTGCTTTGAACGATTTGGGATGGGGAATATATTCAGATCCAATCGTTCAATATCCCGATTATATTCCGAGTCCCCCGATTGATATCACAAAACAATCAAATTGGTTCAGCATCTATCTCCGATGGAGTCGACCGGTGCAATTGGAGGGTGTCTCAATTCCAACGAAGTTCTATATTTACCGAGGGACTTCGAATACAAGTTTGTTGAATATAGGAACAATTAATGCTTTGAACTTAAACAACTACAATGATTCAGATGCAGAACCTGGTGTGAAATATTATTATGCAATTGCATCTTGGAATCAATACGGTCTCGGTACTAAATCGGCCATCTTTGTAGCATATCGATTGGTTAAAATTGTGTTAACGGCCGAGGCAACCGATGAAGGCCCGAAATTGTCTTGGAATGCGGTTGAAAATGCGGCTAAATATGCGGTTTTTCGAGGTTTAGAATCCTCTGTTAAAATCGACGGAGAAGCGCCAATAGTCGGAGATCTTACAACGCTTACCTATACCGATACTTCACTTGAAGACCGAGGAATTTATTATTACGTAGTGGTTGCGTATGATAGCGATGGATTAGTAATGGGGCAAAGCGAATCCAAACACCAGATGTTCGCAGGTCCAAGTATAATGGATCAAGCGATGGAGTTCTTGGGTCAATATGGTATTTTCATTGGTGTAGGCGCAGTAGCCCTTATCGGCATTATTATCTACCGATGGCGTCAACAAAATTCATATATGCGATTCTAAACAAGATCTTGAATACGGTTCACACCCAAACCTTTTTTATCCTTTTCTTTTTCACAGTTATAAAAGCGAGAATGCTTTTTGTTCTTTGATTTTTTAAAAGAATTATGGCGAAAAAAGCATTATGCACGTACGGCGGTTGGGATGGACATACGCCCAAGCAGTCCATGCAGATGATGAAGGATGCCCTTGAAAAAGAGGGATTCGAGGTTGAAATGGCCGATTCTCTAAAACCGTTAAACAAATTACAAACATTAGAGCAATTCCAATTGATCGTCTTTTGTCATACGATGAGCAAAATCAGCAAGGATCAAGAAAAGAATCTTATCAATGCAGTGATGGGCGGAGTTGGATTGGCGGGCTGGCATGGCGGGTTAAACGATGCATTCAGAGAAAATGTTGAATATCAATTTATGTGCGGAGCGCAGTGGGTTAGCCATCCGGGCGGTGCCGGTACTACATATGATGTGAATTTTGTTGAATCGAAAAAGGATGACCCAATCATCAAGGGTTTGAAAGATTTCAAAATTACTTCCGAGCAATATTATATGCATATGGACCCAGCGGTCGAGGTTCTGGCAACGACAACGTTCAAAAGCCTTTCCATGCCTTGGATTGATGGCGTCGTGATGCCCGTAACCTATAAGAAACGTTGGGGAGATGGAAAAATCTTTTATACAAGCGTTGGACATACCTACAAAGATTTTCTGATTCCAGAAGCCATGGAAATGATGAAGCGGGGGATGTTGTGGGCTGCCGAGTTAGAAGAATTGGATTTCGATATCAGCGCCGGAGTTGATACGCTTTCGAAAGCCTTTTGAATGATGAGCGGGTTCGTTGAGAAATTCGCCTTCCTAAAAAATCGTTTCTATTGAAAGGACACTTGAATTCCAAAATCGGAATAGGTGCTAAGAGAGAAGAATCTTAATAAATAATTCCATGAACTTTATTTTTTTTTTCTTTATACAATCTTCATCAAAATCAGAACCATCAAGGATTTCCAATAATTGATTGTAAAATGAAGGATATTTGGCTTGAATCAATTCTTTAATTTTAAACTTTTGGAAATCTTCCTTTGCTTTTTGCATCTTTTTCATAAACAAAGAATATACAATTCCCAAAAGTTTAGAAAAGTCTTGCAATTGAGTTTTATCTTCAATGAGGGTGTGGGCCGCTTTGAATTGGACTTCTGCGGAGACAATATCATTGTTCTTTAAAAAAAACTTGCTTAAAGCCAAGGCAAACCGATAATCAAAAGCAATCGATTTAATGGATTTTAGATGCAATAAACGCTTCACGTTCTGGTCATTATATTTCAAATTGACGATATAATCCAATACTTTATTATTCAATTCGATGGAAACCAATTTCCCATTTTTTATTTCGATATCCTTATTGACGAGCGTTTTCGATTCAATGAGGATTTCGATAAGATCTCGCTCAATTGGGTTAGACAGTTGCGAAGTTGCGTTCTTTTCCATCGTCAGCTCTCCATTTTTTTATGATTATGATAAAGAAAAGCGCACTTAAAAGTGTGAGCAATTAATCGGATTCCACCAATTCTTTCTTTATGAAGGTAAGTTTTTCCGGATTTGAAGGAACGATATATGAGCCCCCTTTAAGGTCTTCGATGATGATGGTGAATTTAACCTTTCCTTCAAGCGCAAGATTCAATTCTTCGATGGCTTTTTGTGCAGCAATTTTATCGTCGGGATTTTCTGAGCTCAATAAAATCTGGGCTGCATCTCTCATTTG
>CAZUTM010000072.1:0-21771 GCA_964623665.1 uncultured archaeon | reverse complement strand
GGGATCGCGAATTGATCCGGCGTGTTTGTTTAATTATATGGATTTATTTAAGTGGGATTCTTAATTTTAATGAACGATTTGATTCAATGCATTGCTTTATTCCTCAGATTCTGTCTTTCCTCAGATTCTGTTTTTCCTCAAATTCTATCTCTCATCAAATTCTGTCTTTCCTTAAATTCTATCTATAAAAATCTGTCTTTCAATGAATTGTATCTTTCAATTACTTCTCTTTTGCTTAAAATTTCTATAAGTATATAAATTTGCTAAGCGAATTCTACACATGGCTAAATTTCGGATTACTTTCCCCTATTTCTTTGTCTGCGCGCTGCTTTTCAGCGGATACCAAATTGGATTCAAATTTATTCAACTTGGAATACCCGACTTGGCACTTCGCGTAGTAGGCATGGAAGAACGTATTGTTAATATATCGATGGGATTCATGGCTGTTGCTTCATGTATTACCGCGCTCATTGCCAGCATCATTCTTGATAAATGGGCACCGAAGCCAAAAACCCGTTTCCTAATGACATTGATCTTAGCGGGTGGACAAGCGGGTCTAATAACCTTATCTTTGCTTATTACCACCGAAATCCAATTTTTGATTTGGTTGGGCTTATTTAGTGGGCTTTTGGGTGTTATATTTCCTTTGGTTATGTCTTATGTCTTCTTATTTGTAAAATCTGAGGATCGCGGCCCAATTGCCGGAATTATTACGGCATTCGCATATCTTTTCGGAAATCTCTCCCCAAACCCGTGGACGATTCAAGGAACCCTTTTGGATGCGATTATCAGTTCCGGGCCCGTTATGATTTGCATTGCATACTTAATTTTCAATATGGATTTGGTGGAAAAATTCGAACCCGCAGATAATGAAATCCATCTTTTTCACGGTCGCTACGCTTTGAATTCTGAATCCCAAAATTCAAATGCAAATGAACACAAATTTCTTGCTCCTTTAAGTCCCGGCCATTCCTTTGCTTTAATTTTACTTTTAATGTTCGGAGTCTATTTTATCGATTCCTTTGGATTTCTCAGAGTGATTCATCAAAACGAACTTATGCAATATACATGGCACGGACCTTATTCAATTAAAGTCTTATTGGGTCTCGTCCACTTTGCTACAGCGATTTTGATGGGTTTACTCTATAAAAAATTTGGGTACCGAGTGGTCTTCTTGAGCAGCTTTGTTTTATTCTTCATAGCGGATCTCTTATTTTCGTTTTATCCCGTGGGCTCATTGTTGATATTTACAGCGTTAATTTATTGCTCCACTGTTTCGTTTTATACGGTAAATTCTTTTGCGCTATTTGCTGATTGTTCCACCAAAAAGGATATGTATAAAAGAGCAGGGATCGGAATCGGAGTTGGAGGTTGGTTGTCTTCATTTCTGAGTACCATGGTAACTGTTGAATTGTTTGAGATGACCTCCGGGGTCGAAGGATTTAAGCTCCATTTATTGATCACCTCGCTGATTGCGCTTGCGTTCTTGTTATTTACTTTATACACACTTTATATAAAGAAATCAATTAAAAAATGAAACGATAAATCGGAAAATAATTCTAACTTTGCTTAATTAATCGAACCGATGATAGATTCAATTTTTTCATGCATCAACTCGGAAATCTTTTTTTTCATGGCTTTGTCTTTATATATATTTGCGAGATAATCGATAAAAGTCATGTTATATAATAAGGAAAAGTCTTCTTCCGCTTTACCTTTCAACGCGTCTAATTTTTGCTCATTAATCTCAATTCCTCTCGCTTCTTTAATGCGGGGTTTTAAGGTGTTTTCTCGAAAATTCTTAAATATATCTTCCCGGATCTCTTCTAACGTTTTCGCAATTATCATGTATTGTATCATTACTTCATTACTATCAACGAATCGCATTTCTGATAAATTTCGTTCAATATCATCTTTCAATCCCATGAAATTTACATTGAATTTTTTGTTCATTTGGTTGAGAAATTCCGGGATATTATTCTCGTAAACATTTTTAAATAATATATCAAGATCTTTAACAAATTTTTTCAAAAGTGCTTCAAGACCTTTAATATGAATATAATGTTTGACATTTCGTCCCATCAAGAAATCGTTTCCAACGCCCCGCACCACAAGAGCATAAACCCCTAACATCAACATCTCGTTTTCAAATTCAATCAAATCTTCTTTTATATCGCTCATTAACAAATACACTCCGCTCGGTTAAATACAAACATCATTTTAAAGTTCGGTGACACTTCGGACAAAAAATCTCCCCAATATCTGTTTTCGCGCCGCAATGCCTACAAAATATTTGATCCAGCGCATCTGAATACGGTTTATGCGGTTCGCTCGTCATCTGAATGCTTGGCTCAAAAGAAGCGGACTTTGGCAAACCGAATCTTGCACAAAATAATACCAAAGCGCTCGGAACGGAAATAAATAAAAGATTTGGACTATCAAGAAGGAGTAGGGCAGCCAACCCGATGATAACTGAAATTCCGACAAAATACCAAAAATTACTCCAATACCGACTATTATACTCTTTGATTTCACTTCGTATTCTTTGTTGAAGCGCGTAATGATCATCTCCGTCCATATTTTGATTTCGGCTCCAAAAATATTAAATATTTTCGTAAAAAAACAAAAGTATGGAAAATTCACTTTCTTCTCCCGAGTCAGAGCAAGAACTGATGAAAAAGAAAGAAGAAAGAAGATTTAGGTGGAAAATAAAAGGATTCTTGTTTGCGGTATATTTCGGATTTATAACTCTCCCTCTTTTGTATTTAAGTGTAGAAATCGCGTATTCAGAGACGGTTTTAGGTGTTTTTTCTCTTCCAAAAAGTTCCACACGAATAATACTAGCAATCTTATTTTTTATTAGTGCTCTGATTGGGCAGTATCTTGTGAGTTTTCATATCTTAAAGATGCATGCTGATAAAATCCTTGATATAATGGCACTCCTTTTATGTATTTTGTTCGCATTTGCATGGAATTATGATTTTCAGCATGAAGCTGCGATCTATCGGCTAGGAAGTTCAAATGATTTTTTCAATATGATTTTTATCTTTCTCGGGATCTTTTTGATCATTCTTTCTCTGGTTCTATTAAGTCGACCGAAATATCGATTCGGTTTTTTTTTACAAACTGCGGGCATTACAATGTTTGCCAATTCCTTTCTTTTGAATTTGCGCATGATAGAAGTTCCGGGTTATCCCTTATTTTTAATCGGTGTAATAATTATGAGTATTGCCCTTTTTGGATATTCTATTTATTATAGAGTTAAATTTGAGTATAACTTCGATAAAGAATATTGAAAATATAATCCAATGGAAAGAGAAATGAATAAAAAATCATTGATTAAAAAAGTTCATGGATTTAATTGTTAGTTTGCGATTTTTTGTCGTTTTCATCCTTTTCCTCTGCGGATCCAAATGAAAAATTTTTAAATTTGGTATATAATGCAGTCTTCATAACTTTTCTTGCAATGAATTCCGAAAGTACCACTGCGATTAAGACCGGGATTGCAGAAGTTAATCCACAAATTAATGTGAAAATAAACCAATCAACCGTAAAATTATTCACAGGAACCGTTATGATGGATGAAATCGGAATAACGCTGTTATATAGGCCGGAAAAGGCCCGAACAAACGGAAATCCAAATGCGGACCAGATTGTGAATGTAATGACCCACCAGACGAAAGCGCCAACAATCGAGAAGACTGCAAGCGCGATTCCTTGCTTTTGTTTTTCAAGTCCCAGATAGATTGCATCGAATGCAAATCCCAATGCGGCACCAATAATTATTTTATAGTATCCGGCGGTTGCTCCGAAGAGAGGCGTAGCCCATGACAAGAGTCCGTAGATGCCTAAATAAAGCGTCAATGCTCCGAATTTTGGAACGATTCGCTTAGAGATCCACATTAGAATAAAATTTAATGGGACCATGAAAACGACTCCGGCTATAATGTGGGTGAAAATCTGCTTTAAGGGAGGGGATAGGATAAGAGACAAGCCCACATTTAGAGATGCGAAGAGTGCGATGAAGATCATCTCATGAAATTCCAATTTTTTCATGAGTAGAGAAACGAAAACCAGTTTTAAAGATTGCCCATTTTAGGTTAAAAGGCAAAATTTGCTCAAAATAATTAAATAAACGCAGAATTTGATTTACTTTAGAAAAAATAAAATATATCACAATTTCATCGTTATTTTGACATTTCCAATTTTCTTTGCTTTTCGATATGTAGGGCGTTCAATTTTTCTTTCATTTCGATGAGATATTTTCCTCGAATCGGGTAAACAAACAGCAATAATGCACCTGCAATCAATGCAAGCCCGGGAATCAAGCCCAATGAAATTCGTATTGCCAATAACGCTGCGGGGGGTTGTTCTAATGTTATATTTCCTCCTCCTTCACTTCTTGTAATGAATCCAGAAAGTTCGAGCAAAAAGGGAACAAGAGCAATTGCGATCGATTGAGCGGGCTTAGTAATCAGTGCATTCGTACCGAAAAACATTGCTTCCCTACGCACGCCGGATACCAGTTCGTCCTCATCAGCAATCTGTCCAAAAAGGATATTGGTCAACACCAATGGACCTGAAAGCCCGATTCCCGCAAATAATAAGCAAATATAAATTACGAGAGGCGCGGAGAAGGAGAGAAGCAGTAACCCTGATCCGCTTATTAACAACAATGTTTGTTGTGCTTGGACTACACCGATTTTATTCGCCAAAATATTGGCGAAAAGAACACCTATTAACAAGCCCAAGAATACAAATATGAGCGGAAAAATTGTTTCTACTTGGAGCACATAGTCCGCCAAATAAAACATGGTTCCGGTTAGAATTGATTGCGTAAAAATCGACATGAAATTCTGGATAGTGACGATTATAAAAGATTTCGATTTAAACGTATATTTAATTGCAAGAAAAATGGGAAGCGGTTTATCAACTTTTGTAAATTCCGGCCGTTCTTTGACGTGATATGTTGTAATCATAATAAAAATTGCAGAGATTATCCCAACGATTATCATTGCTGCATAGAAAGGTATCAATGAACCCCCCGCTTTTGGTCTGAAAAAGTCTGGAATTAGAAATCCCAAAATCGTTCCGATCAAAAATGTGAGAGATGATGCCTTTTGCAGTTCACCTCTAATCTTATCATCATGAGAAATTTCAGGTAATAATGCGGAATATACGATCCCAACGATAGTAAAACAAGTATCGTACAAAAGCATCGTAATAAGCATCCACCAGAAGATGGTTGGTTGAGGCGAATCTATTGGAACAAGCCATACGACTATAAAAGTCAAGCTCAAAAAGGGTGCCGTATATCTCATGAATGGAATTCGTCGTCCCATTGGAGATTTCGATGAATCGGAAATAAAGCCAAAAAGGGGATCGTTAAATGCATTCCACAGTGCATAAATAAGCGCAGCGAGACTGATGTAGTTTGATTGCAAGCCCAAATAGTCTTGAAAGAACATCGGAAGCATTGCCGCAAAAATCCCGGAAAGCAAAGATGATCCGAGCGATGCGAGCGACCAATTAAATTTGAATCTGCGATCAATTCTATTGATCTCTTTTAGTGCATCATCATTCATATCGAGACTTTGATTGAAATACTTATAAACTTTGCGTTCAAATTTAGATTATAGATGAAAACTGTAGCTGTGATAGTTGCCGGGGGAAAGGGCGAACGTTTTTGGCCGTATTCGAGAAAATCAAGACCAAAACAAGTTTTACCTTTAACTTCAGCCCATCCTATGATCTTGGAAACGGCGCTTCGCTTGAAAGAATTTGATCCACTTTATATTGTAGCTAATGCTTTTTTGTGTGATAGTTTTAAGTCAATTTTGCCTTCTTCTGTGAGGTATGTGGTGGAACCAGAACCAAGAAATACCGGACCCGCAATTGGGCTCGCTTGTGCGATGATTATGCACGAATTGGGTGATTGTGTTGTAATCTTTGAATCCGCCGATCATTATTATGTCGATGTGGATCATTATCTCGTAGAATTAAGAAAAGCTTCGGAATATGCTTCCGTAAATGACAAGATTGTGCTTATCGGAATAACTCCAAAGTCTCCTCATACCGGATATGGCTATATTAAGCTTGGAAAGGCCTCCTCGCAAGATTTTTATGAAGTTCATCAATTTCGTGAAAAACCCAATATAGAAACCGCGCGGCAGTTTGTCTCTGAAGGAACGTATGTATGGAATTCCGGGATTGCGGTTGGAAAATGTTCGGTATTTTTAAGAGAAATATATAAGCATATGCCCGCCCTCACCAAATGCTTAAAAGATGCACTATCCAGTAAAATGGATCCCAACGTGATTTGCCAAGAATTCGCAAAAACTGAGAAAACATCTCTGGAATTTGGCGTATATGAAAAATCCGATCAAATCTTTGTATTAAAATCTTCAATGGATTGGGATGATGTGGGCGATTATAATTCTCTTGAGAAGTTATTAAAAGAAAAGGAGCAAAATTTTTATCGCGCCCCGGTGTCACCGACGGTTATGAATTCCAAAAATAATATTGTTCTTTCGGAAAAGAAAGTGGCGCTTTTAGGGGTTGATGATTTGATTATTGCTGAGACAGATGATGTGCTTTTAATCTGCAAGCGGTCTGAGACCCAGAAAATAAAGGATTTATTGTCTTTGGTTGATGAAAAATACAAATAATGGTTTGTTTATCTTCCTTCTCGAACCTATTCGATTTGTGGCCTTTTTTTGTTCTTTATTTATTTACTACAATTGAATATTTCTTTTTGAATTAATTTATTTTAAATGAGAATGAAGGAAAAAGAAGTTGTGCCTTCGGAGTCTCCTTGATCTTCTATTCTATTTACTAAAATACCTTGCTTCTTCATATCTTGTTTGAATTTTTCGGATCGGAAATAAGAACGCAAGACTTTTCCCTGATTATATCCATGAATAATCAATGCCGTTGTTTCTTCGGGATTTTCCTTGATTTTTAAAAGAACTTCTGTTTTTGCATCGACCAATTCGAATCCGTGCAAATCTATTTCGATCATGTCACCTTTTATAGATTTAAATGAAAATTTAAGGTTTATCGTTTATTAATTGATTAAGAATTTGAATTCCATTGATTTCATGAAAGAATATGCAAATGTTCATTTCACTTTTGGTCCAAATATATTGGGCAAATCCTACAGTTCCTCATTTTAATTGATTATTTCTCATTTAATTTTTTGTTTCAACACAATATTCAAATACAGAAAATACCAAAGGAGGATCATAAAGGAAATGAATCGCATCGTCAAATTAACTTATCATTATAACTCCAGAATCTCTTGATAGATGTGATCTTTCTGATAATTGGTGAAGAAAATGAGTTCAGCACGTTCTGTAGATTCGTCGCTCGAGAAAAGCGGCGGAAAATATGGTATCGAGGATGTAAGAGATATTGCGGAGGATGTTCTTTCCGAAGTTTCTCGGGTCATTATCGGGTACGGGAATATCTTACATTATCTTTTCATTGCATTATTGGTGAACGGACATGTTTTGTTAGAAGGAGTTCCTGGCTTAGCAAAAACCGTTACAGCGAAAACATTCGCGGATGCGTTGGGTATCTCATTCAAACGTATTCAATTTACTCCGGATTTGCTTCCCAGTGATATAACCGGTTCAATGGTGTTTGATCAATCTAAAAACGAATTCGTGATTCGAAAAGGGCCTTTATTCGCGAACTTGGTATTGGCAGATGAAATCAACCGTACTGCTCCCAAGACCCAAGCTGCGCTTTTGGAGGCTATGGCAGAAAAGCAAGTCACTATCGAAGGTAAAACATACGATTTGCCCGCGCCGTTTTGTGTTATTGCAACCCAAAACCCTATCGAACAAGAGGGTACCTATCCTTTACCCGAAGCGCAACTCGATCGTTTCCTCTTTAAGTTGTTTATGAGCTATGTAACTCCAGAAGAGGAAATTGAGGTTATGCGACGGCAATTAACGGGAGAAAAAACCAATTTGGATAAGGTCACAGATGGGGAACAAATCGTTCAGCTTCAGAAAGCTATTAATCATGTCTATATCGACGATATCATCTTGGAATATATTCAACAGATCATCCAGAAAACTCGAAATGATCCGCAGATCTCTATGGGAGCAGGGCCTCGTGCGCTTTTAACTATGATGAAATGCGCCAAAGCCCGTGCAGCAATTTTGGGTCGAGACTATGTTACTCCTGATGATATTCGCGAGCTTTGTGTTCCCGTATTAAATCATCGTTTGGCCTTAAAAGCGGAAGCCTCCTTGGAAGGATTAACCACAACGGTGGTTATCAATCGAATTTTGGACACAATTCCGGTTCCCATGTAATAGGAATACATTTTAAATTTTTTCTTTAATTTACAAAGAATTTATATTTTGGTTGGCGAATTTATATTAGATTGAAAATTCCGGATAGTTTATTTTTATTGTAATTGTGGGTTCCGCATCTGTCTTTGAATGAAATAAGCATCCGGCAAAGGAGAATTGAAAAATGTTAGGAGGCAAAGGTCGTCAATTGGTGATGATGGGCGTGTTTTTACTCACCGCGGGTTTTTCGTTCACGAATTACTATTTAATTATTGTTGCGATGTTCTTCTTATATGCTACGTTTGTATCTTTACCCGGTTTCGATTCCTCGATAAATGTTGAGGAGTTGAAGGTGAAACGGGTATTGCATAATACGAAAGTATTCAAGGATGATTTTTTACATGTGACCGTTGTGATCGAAAACACCGGAGCCACGAAATTCGATTTTATTGAAATCTTCGATGACTATAATGCAGAGGTCTTTCGGATTGTAGTGGGCGAAAGTTATATCACCACCAGAATTGATCCCCATCAAACTATAAAGTATTCTTATATTTTGCAACCGATTGTTCGGGGTGAACATCAAATTGGTCCGATTACAGTTACCATTAAGGACCGGCTCGGATTTAATGCAGAAGATCGGACTGTTCCCGATAGTCTTCAAAAGGTGGTCATCTATCCTCCCTATGAAATTATAAAGAGAATCGAATCATTGGGTGCGAAGCGGGCGGTGAACATGAGTTATGGTATCCATAAAACAAGAAAGGTAGGTTCGGGTAATGAATTCCGTGGCTTAAGGAAATATGCATTTGGAGATCAGTACAGATTGATTGATTGGCGTGCATCTATGCGGGCGCAGAAACTTATTGTTCGTGAATTTGAAGCGGAGTCAAACCTCTCGGTCGTTGTAATCGTCGATGCCTCAGAATCAATGGCAGGCGGGGCGGTAGATAATACGAAATTTGAATATTCTGTGTTATCCGCAATGCTTCTTGCGAAGATTGCAATGGAACAGCAAGATACGGTTGCGATGGCATTATTTAGTGATGAAAAAGGGTTTAAATTTTTGAATTCGAGTAAACGAAAGGGACATTTCTTTTCGATCCTTGATTTTGTTGCTAATGTTACTCCATCCGGTAAAAAATTGATCAACTGGAGCATCGAACAATTTACAAAACGGTTCCAAAAGCGATCGCTTATCTTTCTCATCACAGATTTAGAGTTAAAACACGAAAATATCACCAAATCTCTTCTGAAATTACGGAGTTATGGGCATTCTGTTATTGTGATTGCACCTTTCTCACCTTGGTTTGAAGTTCATGAAGTAGAATTAGGTGCTACGGATAAAGCCCTTGCCGAGGCAATTTCGGAGGAAATGATGCAGCATGTATTATTAGTGAAGAAAGAAGTGCAAGCAATGTCTATTCCGGTTATTTCGGTTGGCCCTGATGATATGTTTGAAGTAATTATGCATGAATATCAAGAAGCCAAGCGTGTTGGTAAGGCAGAGTAAAAAAGGAGGAAAAATCATGAGAAATTTTCTTTTAGGTGTAAAATTAGTATCGGTCGCCATGCTTGTATGGTTAATCTCATATCTTGGCGTGGTATATAATGCAAGCTTATTCAATTTCGCAAATATCGCTATATTATTGGGTGATATACGAGATTTGTTGAGTTACTATATCTATATCGGATTAGGGTATTTGTTTATTGGATTATCGGAATTATTCAGAAGTCTCTTTGCAAGTATGCTTTATCTCGCAAGGATTACGGTCCATACCAATTTCTATCGGCAATTAACTCTGTTGATGTTCTATTATATCTTTGGAAGATATTTCTATTTCCCCGAGTTAGAAGCAGGTGAAATTCCCACAATTTCGAAGATCTCGGAATTATCTTCCACATTATCGTTTCAAATCGGGCCCGATATCTATCTAACTATTCTACAAGTTATCACGATTGTTATGCTTGTTTATGCGGTTCGTGCGATTATGTTTAGTGACCCTAAATTTGCGATCAATGTAGTAATTATGGTCAACTTGATTATTATTATTCCTCTATTCATCATGGGCCTTCAGCAATTATTGGCAAAATTCTTTATCCATATAGATTTAATTGATCAGTTGGTCGCACTGAATTTGTTAGATCCCGGAATATTAGAACCCGTTAGTGAAGATTTTTCGCAGTTTATAGGATCCAAGATTTTTATGTTTGCGATGATTAATTTCTTCTTCTTGGAGTTTGCTTTTCAAGTCTCTTACATTGACCAAGTCACCAAACCCAGTGTTGAACGTGAGACTCGCTTGAAAAACCAAATCATTTATCTACAAAACGAGGCTCAAAAGGCTATTGCAAATCTTAAAAAGATGGAAGAAAAGAGAGAACAAGAAAAGTTGGAGCTGCTCAAAGCTCAAGAAGAAGGTCCGGTGTTTCAAAGCGAGCATATGAAATTATTGGAATTTATGTCTGAAAAAGGCTCAAAACGGTTCTCTTATATCGCTGAGATGATTGAAAAGAAAAGGATAGAGAGAGAAGAAAAAGGGCTCGAGACTGCAATGAAAGGTACCCGACAATTGGTCTATTTTCTCGACAAATTATTTGTACAGAATTCGGAGAGCTATCACACATTAACTGCCAAAACAAGCGCGCCTTCTAACGTAAAACTGATTACTTCCACACTTATCAATATGGGATTCCGATTTGGCGCAGTCCTACTTCTCACATTCTTCTCATCTCATCCAAAATGGTTCGTTGAATCCATTTTTCGATCCCCAGAATCCATTACCATGTCCGTTGAGATGTTAACTCCCGAGGCGATATTGTCGGTGCTCCTTCCTTTGATTCTTTTATTCCCGGTAGTTTCACAAATTATTAGAGCCTCAAAACATCAGAAATTGCAAGAATTATTGAGATTCGAAGAAATGCGACGAGCAGGGTTGACCGAAGAAGAGATGGCTGAAGTGTTGCGAAGAAATAAAGCGGATAAGATTGAAGAAACCAAATTTGAAGCGGATTCGACCCAACCCAAACCGGTTGGTGAGCCAACGGTCGCTGAGCCTACAACACAACAATAGCCCTAATCAGATTCTGGCTTTCCGAAAATTTTTTTTCCCGAAACCTTTTTCATTGATAGATTTTTATGGAGCAAGCTGAACCCGTTCAAATGATACCAATTTTAGGCATTCCGTTGATCCAACAAGGTGATGATTTGATTGGAATAATATTAAACACTATCAAATCGAATCCCCACATAAAAGAGCTCGAAACTTTTGATATACTCTGTATTGGACAAAAGATAGTTTCTAAAGCGTACGGTTGCATTTATAAGAATTTCGATGAGATAACACCAACGGATGCGGCACGTAACCTCGCTAAAATCACGGGGAAGCCTGCGGAAAAAGTACAAATGATTTTAGATCATGCACCTCGAATCGTACGAATCGGAAAAGATCTGTGGATTACTGAAAATGAAAATATGCTCGTGGGGGCCAACTCGGGTATCGATTTTTCTAATACCGAGCAACCCACCTATTTGCATCCCGATTGCGATTTCATTGCCCTCCAAATCCGAAAGGAGATCCATCAACGAACCGGAAAAAAGATAGGGGTTATCATCACGGATTCTATCGGCAGACCATTTCGATTTGGAAGCGTTGGATTCGCTGCGGGTGCATCCGGAATAAATGTGTTGGAAGATAAAAGGGGCACCAAAGATATTTTCGGAATGACTTTGCAGCATACATTTATTGCTATCGCGGATCAATTGGCAACCATGGCTGATGCTGTAATGGGTCAGTGCGATGAAAAAATTCCGGCAGTTGTCGTTAGAAATGCTCATTTTGTATCCTTTAACGAATTCTCTAAAGCAAAAGACTTGCGAAGACCGTTCAAAGAAGACACTTTCATTCAATTTCCGTGGAATTATCTTTTTAAATATCAAATCTCAATTGATAATAATATTGACCATAATTATGAACTCACAGTCGAAGAATTACAAGATATCGTGAATATTATTATCGAATCCATGCAACTCCCGATGGATTTTCATTATCATTTGGATAAAGGAATAAATAAAAATCAGTTTTCTTTGAGCATTGAAAATTGTTATGATGAAAGTGCGAAAATCTATCTTTTCGGAAAAATCAGCGCATGCATCGAATATTATTTTAGGGGTTTGGGCATCCATTCCAAATGCGCTTTTCGAAATAATAAATTAGAGATAATCACCCAAAAACCTAAAAATATGCAAAATATCGTTAATATAAAACTATAATATCTTGATTCTTTATTACAATTAATAAATACAATAAATCTATCAAAAAAAAATTGTTATGTGCTAAGTATATTTTACATAAAAAATAATGTCTCAAAAAAAGAATCGATGGACCGATTTATCCACGTTCTGTTTAGCACGTGTATATTCTGCGGGAAAGACCTTTGCCCTTATGCTTCTTTTCGCTTTTTTTAATGTTTATATATTTTCGGAAGATTTACCCACCAAGAACATCGAAATTATTTGCCCATTTATTTAAAAATCTTGAAAAATGAATGGAAATCGGCGGTTTGCGCATGTATGCGATTTTCATTTTGAAAACGAAAGAGTTTTATTTGATTTGATCCTTCAAAACCCCGATGATAACCGTTCTTGCCGGTGGAATAGGTGCATCCCGACTTATCTATGGGTTGGCTCGTGTGTATCCCCCGGAAGATTTATTTATTATCGTAAATACCGGAGATGATTCTTTCTTTTACGGGCTAAGGGTTTCCCCAGATGTCGACACGATTATTTACACGTTGGCGGGCCTCATCGATAAAAAGAAGCATTGGGGTATTGATAAAGATTCCTTTATTTGCTTAGATCAATTGTCCAAATTCTACGGAAAACCTTGGTTTGGCTTGGGTGATAAGGATTTAGCCACCCACATCATGAGAACCGATTTACTAAATCAAGGCTACTCATTTGAAGAAGTATGCGCAAAACAATGCGAAGCATTGGGCGTGAAGCAGAAAGTAGTCCCGATGAGTAATGAATTTCTTCCGACGATCATTTACTCTAAGGACGTACAAGAATATCGTTTGACCTTCCAAGAATGGTTCGTTAAATACCGCGCAAAGCCGAAAATCGAACGAATTGAGTACCAAGGGGCCGAGTTTGCTTTGCCCTCTTCAGAAATCTGCAATGCCCTTGAAACAAGTGAAAAAATTATTATTTGTCCCTCAAATCCATTTGTTTCAATTTTACCCATGTTAACAATCCCCGATTTCTATATCACCTTGAAAGAACAAAAAGATAAAGTGATTGCGGTGTCACCCCTCATTTCCGGAAAAGCAGTCAAAGGGCCTTTAGCGGAGATGCTGAAATGGCAAGAAAAACCACAGAAATCCGTTGAAATCGCTAAACTATATCGAGACATTCTCGGAACCTTTATTATTGATTCTTCTGACACGGAAGAACTCCCATTGTTCGAAAAAGAAGGAATTCAAGTCAAATCCACAGACATATTGATTACCAAACCAAAAAACAAAATCAAGTTAGCAAATTACATTAAAGACCTTTAAAATTCTCATTTTATCATGGAGAACGTTCTCATGCAAATTTCAATTGATGATATTCTTAGAGAAATCATGAATCCACCCATTAATTGGGTGATATTTCGTCGAATTCTCAAATTGACCGATCCGTTAGAATTAAAAATGCTTTTTGATCACGTCGAAAAAAATCTCTTTTCCCGATTTCCCTCTTCCAAACTCATTAAAACATTTATCCCGGGATCCACATTCCCTGCTGTATCTATCACGGGGCATAAATGCGAATTGAAATGCGAACATTGCAAAGGAGAATATCTGAAGGGTATGATTCCCATTGACTCACCGGAAGAATTCATTCCAAAATTAACAGAAGCAATGAAAAATGGTGCAAAAGGGTTTCTCATTTCGGGCGGATGTAATACCAAAGGCGAACTTCCCTATGACAAATATAAGGACGTTATCAAAAAGTTTAAGGAAACCACGGGAGCAATCATAAATGCGCATCCCGGATTGATGGATTTTACCAGTGCATTTTATTTGGAAAATATCGGGGTTGACTTTATCTCCTTTGATTTTGTTGCTGATGATGAAGTCATTCATGATATCTTCCATCTAAAGAAAAGAGAAACAGATGACTACATGGAAACCTATTACAACCTATTGGACACAAGAATCGATTTGATCCCGCATATCCTCATCGGTGCTAAATACGGGAAAATCGACCGAGAAGGTGAGGTGTTCAAGATGTTGGAAGAAGAACAAACATCCAACGTGGTGTTTATATCCTTGATTCCTCCAAAGGGCGATTCCAAGTTTATTTTACCGGAAATCACCGATGTCGCGAAGTTCATCCTTGCGACCAGATTAAAATTTCCCGAACTTGAAATTTCTTTGGGATGTATGAGAGTTCGCGGAAAAAGTGAATTTCACGGCAATACTCTTGAACAATTGGCGGTTCTTTCGGGTGCGGATCGAATCGCAATGCCATCCCGCGGGTTACTCAATTGGGCAAAAGAAAAAAATATAAAAGTAGAGAGTTATAACTCATGTTGTGCGATTCCTAAGCGATTTCTCAATGTATTCAAATCTGATAATGAGAAGTTCCAAGGAAGTGAATAATCATGAATCTCTTTTTGGTACTCTTATTGTGTATTCTCAGTTTTCTTGGAATTATCGGATTGCTTTTGCTGTATTTGTTTTTTCAACACAATTCCTCAAAACCGGTTCCTACAATTATATTTTCAGAGGACTGCTCGGGGTATCGACTTTCTCTAACAACAGAATCCGCTCTTGAAATTAAATCTTTGATTCTTCAGCTGAATCGTGCTGCGCAAATAACGATAAATCCAAGCGAGACTCAGCGGGTGCAAGTTCATTCAAAATTATTTAATCGGTATTTTTTTGTTATAAACAATCCAAAACCCCAAGAAAGCCAACAAAATATACGATATTGGTTCGCCACCAAAGAAAACAAAAAGATCCGATCCCGATATTTTTACCTTAAATTTCCACCACTAAACCCTTCAAAGGCATTACGAATCGTTTTGTTCGGAGATATTCAGATGCAAGAACCGCTCGGTGTGCTCGAATCGTATATGATGTGTTTGGTGAGGCGAATCGGAAAACCCGATTTCATTCTTTGTATGGGTGACATCGTTGAAAAATACAATAATCTCAGCGCATGGCGATATTTCTTCCGAATGATGCGCAAAATTTTGCCGAATACGCCTTTTTATACTACTATCGGGAATCACTGCGGAGGCTTTGATTTGGGGACGACCGCGCTAAATTTTATTCAAACGCCTACCGGGGATTTGCATTATACTTTCCGCGTTCGAAATACTCGCTTTATTACTATTAGTTCTCTATTGTTTGACTCAAGAGAAGGAGAGATTCAGTTTGATTGGCTTAAAAACCAATTGCAAATTGAAGATCCATCCATTCATTCGACCATTTTTTGGACGCATATGCCGCCGTTTGGACCTCCGTACAATTATAAGGAATACTCGCGTTTGGAACTCTTGATAGAAGAAAAATTGAGTATTCTATTCAAAGAGCATCCGGTGGATTTACAATTTTATGGGCATAAGCATTCATATTCACGGGAAGGCAATAAAATCATTACCGCTTCCATTCATGGGGTGCGACCTTACCCCCAAATTTGGACAGCAGAGAAAAAACTAAAAAATAGGCATCATTTTTGCATTTTGGAAATCTCCGAACACCGGTTATTGGTACGGGCTATAACATGGTGGGGATCCGAAATGGATCGACTTGTAAGTCCTTAACTAAACATGTAAAATTAAATTTCAAATGAAAAACCGGTGGACCGTGTTATCCACGTGCTGTATATGCTGTGGATATTCGATGGGAATGCCCTTTTCCCTTATGCTTTTTTTTATTTTTTTTTTTTAATGTTTATAGCAGCGTTACCTCGCAAGATTACAATAAACTGGGTAGAATTTGTGCTTATAATAGGCTTTTCTCTTATATTCTCGATAATGACGTTCTTTGTTATAACTCTGCTTGAGAAAAGAAAAAAGGTTTCGTCAATCCTGCCGAGATCTTCGTAGAATCACGACTTTGAGTTAATTTCTATTATTAATTTGTTCATTATTCGGAAATACAACGGAGGAATGAACGATAATAGCACCATTCCCGCATAGCCCGTGGGTAATTGCGGGCTCTCTTCATAATGTTTCAATATTTGGTAGCGTTTTCCGGGTTTATAGTGGTGGTCCGAATGTCTCTGCAGATTAAAAAGAAAGAAGTTTGTTATTCGATAGCTTGAATTCCACGAATGGGTTGGATTTACCGGCTCATATAGTTGTTTTTCCGCATCAATCAATTTTCGCTCAAGTCCATAATGTTCGATATAATTAATCGTCTCCAATAACAAAGCGGCAACAATGCTTTGAATCAAGAAATATAATAATTCAATGAATCCAAAGAAATAATTGAATCCATAAATTAACAAGATCTCCAGAACGAGATACCTCACAATTCGATTTCGAAGAAACACAAATCGATAGCCCCTTTTTTTAAGCCGTTCTCTCTCGAAGACATACACGGTTTTCAGCGTTCCTAAAAGCGTTTGTATCCAAAATCGGTAAAGCGATTGGTTCTTTTTAGCCGTAGCAGGATCCAACGGAGTTGCAACATTGCGGTGATGCCCAACCACGTGTTCAATGCCCCAGTGAACATACAACGTAAAAATAAGAACCAAACGGGACAGAAAAGGCTCAAATTTTGAATTAACTCTGTGAGTCAGTTCGTGGGACGAATTAATACCCATCGCGCCGCTCATTAGACCCATCGAAATCGAAATCCCGATAAATTCTGTTGTGGTGTAGGCTCGGGTAGAAACCATGAACGCACCCCAAAGGATCGTCCCGATAGTGAGCGGGACACACAACATCACGATAATTCTGAACCGTTTTTTATTTTCCCACAATTTTTCTTCATCGTCGGGCACGTTGCTTTTATCCACGCCGATAAATAAATCCAATAAAGGTATTATTACGAATATGATAAAAGGAGTCAGAAATACACAGTTGCCGGCCTTGAAAATGCTGAATATTACTGCTGCGGGGATTATATAGATGAGAAGAAATGGAAGTGCTTTCATGTATATAATTTGAAACAGCCAACTAATTTAAAGTAAATTCCTTTGCTGCAAAAGTATTCTAATCGATGAGAGAATGATAAATGAAGGGTGAGATTGCAAAAGAATAATAATCATGAGTTCTATAAGGAGAATATGAATATCGGCATTTTAGGCTCACAAGATTCGGGAAAAACCAGCGTGTTTGTGTTATTTCTCTCGTACGTTCGCTCCACGGGGAATCGAATCATTCAAGGGAATCCCGGTGGCGTGGAGATAGACAAGACTATGACTTTAGATTTCGTGAGATTCACATACAAAGGAATGTATCATACGCTTTACGGTACCGGGGGCCATAAATTACATATCACGGAGTATTATCGAAAATATGTATTGAGAACGGCTCAAAAGTTTCTCATTATTATTGACATGTCGATTCCGATTGCACCTCAATTGAAATTTTTGAATGAATTGATGAATTTCAATAACGTTGAGGTCAGTATCGTTCTTAATAAAATGGATTTACCGAACTCGAAAGCGTATTACTCGGAGAATAAAAGTATGGTGGAAAAACATTTCATCGACAAGAAAGCAAAGATTAAATCGATTATGGATAGTGTTGCGATTCAAAAACCAAAATATGTTCAAGAAAACAAGAATGCCGTGAAGTCAATTTTAAATTTGATCGATTATACGGATGAGGATCCGTTTTCCAATTGGGTGTTAGACCAAAATTTGTAATACTAGTGTAATTATTAATTATAACATGGAGATTGATTCATTTTGAAAGGAAAATTATTTTTGGGTAAAGATTTGGATAAAGACGGTACCGAAAATTTTTATCTACCGGAAAAGAATCTCACCACACATTGCTTGGTTTTGGGGGCGTCGGGGACTGGAAAAACGGTAATGTGCAAATCTATGATAGAGGAAGCCTTGCTGAACGATATCCCCGTTATAGCGATCGATCCGAAAGGAGATATCGGTGCATTGGGGATCTGTTTCGATACTTTTGAAGTCGAGCAGATCCGGCCTTTTGTAAAATATGAAGCGTTAGATTCGGGAAGGGATGAAAACGAGATTATCCAAGACGTGATTGCGAAATATAGTAAAGAGCTCACCGATTCTTTTGGTACCATCACCGAAGCACGGGCCATGATGGCTGAATATAATAAGAAAGTAAGAGTATTAATTGTGACTCCGAACTCGACCATAGGAAATATGATTTCAAGCGTTCCCGATTTTGAGAAGCCCTCCGAAAAATTAACCGAGGAGCAGATAAACGAATATATGGACATCAATGTTCAAATTCTCCTCGAATTATGTCGTTATCGAAATCTTTCTTCTACGGATAAAAAGGCTGTCTTCTTAAAATCATTGATAGAATATTTGTGGAATCAAGGCAATGCCACCATTCCTTTGGATTTGCTTGTGGATTCTATATTGAATTGCCCGCTTGAGTCTGTCGGCCTTATCGAATTAGAGAAGTTCATCAATTCAAAAACTCGGGAACAGTTGGCAAACGCAATTAATTCTCTCCTATTGAACACCCAAAAAGGGCTACCTCTGGATATAGAACGACTTTTCAAGATAACTATCAAGGAAAAAAGCAAATTGAACATCATGAATGAGAAGTTTCAAGAATCTATAATAAAAGAAGATGATTTAAACGGTATAGAAGAAGCCTTGGATCAACAATTCCCCACAAACTCGGAATCCGAAGAACAACTAACAGAATTAGAACCCAAAGACGATAAAAATATCTCCGAAGAAAAAGATGCGGAAAAACAGAAAAAGTCAGATTTGGAGGAAAAACTCAAAGTGGTGCCTTTGATAGTATTCGACTTGCGAACCATTCCCGAGGAATCCGATAAACATAACTTTGTGGCGAGCGTATTAAACGCCGTTCATACGTGGATTTGGGCGAAAGGCGGTACCAACAGACTTCGCGCCATTCTCTATTTTGATGAAATCTATGGTATGATGCCACCTATTGTCAAAACCGCTTGTAAAAATGCCCTCTTAACTTTGCTGAAACAAGCACGTTCATTTGGGTTGGGTATCATTTTGGCAACACAAAATCCCGGAGATCTGGACTATCGGGGCTTGGGAAATATTGAAACGTGGATTGTTGGTCGATTAACTTCGGCAACCGATCTTGCCAAGATAAAAGGCGGATTGAAAGCCAACATGGAGGCAATGAATTATTCGGATAAAGAGTTTGCAGAAATATTCACAAAAATTTCCGGATTGCAGCCCGGGGATTTCCTCATTTTCGGTTCAAAAATCGGATTTCATAAAATCAAAGCCCGTTGGCTTATAACGTATCATAAAGGGCCTCTTGTTCCGGATGAAATCGATTTAATCACCGTAAAACCTAAAATAATCGCAGAAAAGCGCGTAAAACCATCTAGGCAGAAAGAAAAAGATCCGGAAAAAATCAGAGAGGGATCCGAAACGGATGGAGCGGAAGCCCAATCGAAAGAACAGAAAAAAGGAAAATCGCAGAAAAATAAAGAATCGAAAACGGAACCAACGGAACAAATTGATGTCGAACCTTCAATTCCGGAATTTTCGGATAGCGTTTTCATGAAAAGAGAAAAACAAATTCAAAAAAACAAACCCGCGCTGAATAAATATTCTGAAATGTACATCGTTCCACAAATAAAGCCTGATGTGTTTGGCATTTTACCCATCATAAACCATCGGCTTGGCGTAAACGAAAAATCGAAAATTCAACTTGAAATCCTCAAATCCATTGTGTATTACGAACCGCTTTTGTATTATAACATCGAAATCGCCGTTTCGAAATCATTTAATATCGGAAACATCGAATTTCCGGTAAAATTTCAAGATAATTTTGTTAGAATGGTGTCGGTCAAAGACTCGCCATACCTTGATTGGGAACGAAATTCCATCGAAGATATTTACCCCGATTCGCTAGATCCTTCGATATTGCAACCCTTGGCCGATAGTTCTATTGATTCATACCTTCAATTTACAGAAATGAACCCGAAAAAAGTGGAAGACAATTTGAAATTCTTTATCCCGAAACAACAGAGACCTCAAACAGAGAGAATTTTAAAGAAGTCGCTTGTTGATGCGAAAAACACTTCATTAACAAAATTAAGAAAAAGAATGGAACCCGGTGTCAAGAAACTCACCTTTGATTTAGATTCAAAGGGCAGCAAGGCAGAAATTATTCAATTGAAATTGGAAGAATTGCAACAAAAAAAGAAAGCCCTTGAAAACGAACGAAGGTTAAAAATTGAACTCGGAAAGTCAACGAAACAAACAGAAATCTCCTTAAACACCGTAGATAAACAAATTTCACAATGGGAAGCCAAAATGAAGGCTGTTGAATTGGAAAAGGCGGCTATCATTTCGGAAATGAAAAAGGTGTCGATGGAAAGCGGAATTATTGAAGAGAATTTCCTTGTCATGGAAAATCAGATCGGAAAATCTGCCGATTTCAATGAATTCTATAGCCCAAATCCGAATAACATCAAATTTAACGATCGATTTGTCTATTGGCTGCCTCGAATTCTCATTCTTCTTAAAATATCTAAGAATGGGGGTCTATTGAACCATTTAACTTTAGATCTTAATTTGGTTAATGGAGACGGACACATCGAATGCTCTATCTGCGGAGATCTTTCATGTAATCAATGTGAAGTCTCTTGTGTTGTCTGTCCACCTCGAGTTCTTTGTAGCGAATGCGGCCAGCCCGCGTGTCTTGATCACGTCGGCTTTTGCGAGGAATGCGGTATTTCGGTCTGTTCTGAGCATATTCAACGTTGTGCGGATTGTAATAAGATAACGTGTTCGGATTGCGGTAAAATCTGTGATATTTGCGGTAAATTCGTAAATCAAGGCTGCGCATACGAGTGCCAAAATTGTAAAAGAATGGTGTGTTTATCGTGTGCAGCAACCGTGGTCTCTTTGGACAAGAAAAAGGTTATTGATTGCAAGCAATGCAAAAACAAATAATGTGTTGCAGAATTAATAGAAATTCCGCCTATAAATTAAATCTCTGATGGGCCTTTTTTACATGAAAAAATCCCAAGGGTAGGTGGTTTTCTCATTGAATATCCACGCTCTGCGCGGAACATGGATACTTTTTTCAGCCCAACCTTTTTTTCTGTTTTATATTTATATAGACGCCCATTTCTATGATGAAATGCGGGTTAGCCTTCTTTTCCTTGTGCCTTTAACTTTTTCTGCATCGCTTTTTCCAACTCGAAGATATCCACTTCAATCTCCCGGAATTTCCTCGGAACCTCGCTGACCCAATTCCGAACGGTGCCCGGCTTCAACACAATCCCGCGCTGA
>CAZUTM010000071.1:0-21885 GCA_964623665.1 uncultured archaeon | reverse complement strand
GAAAAAAACCTTCTTTATTTTGTGCTCCCCCGCTAGGGGGTTAGACAAAAAAAAGCAAAAATGAATAGGTGCATTTTTTAGCGCACACTAAGGGATTCGAACCCATGCGTGTCAAGGACACAGCGGATATGAGGTGGGTCGCTTCATGTGCGTCCATTTCCAGTCCGCCGCCGTAACCACTTGGCTAAGTGTGCCGGGAAGAACTCTATCGGAAAAAATCAGAGATGCCTTTTAAAAATTCGCAATTCATGAAATCATTTGTTCTGAGCGTCGTAAGTGCCCAATCGTCGAGATGCAATGATGTTATTTTCCGCGACCCGGTTCAAAATCATTTGTTTTGATTGAAAGCCGTGCGGGCCTTTTTCTTCTACCAAAAACGAGCTTGCTGCGCTTGCAACCTTTAATTCATGGTCGATCGAATCGATCTTTTCCCTTGCGCTTATCTTTTTACCCAGTTGAATCATCAGTATTGCCATGAAGCAATCTCCCGCTCCCGTTTCATCGACAATTTTTGATGGTTGAAATGCGGGTAGATATTTAATCGGTTTGTCTTGGAATTTGTAGTAGAGGCCATCCGGTCCCAAGGTCGTGAGGATATGACAACCCGTTTTTGCTAAGAAATGGGTTGCTTCGATGCAGTCTTCGGTGCCGGCTACGGCGCAGTTTTCTTGTTCCGATCCTTTAAAGAATAGCCGATCGCCGAATTTTCTCATTATTTTGAGGATTCTATTTTGCGTATTTGTGTCTCTTTTCATGTATATGGTGCCATCTTTATTGAATCCGCGGATAAGGCCTTGCACGTCCAATCCGAACACGGTATTTTGTGTTTGAGCGTGTTCCAGCAATCCGCAGATGAAATCATCGGTGTATTCATCGGCGATCGGGGTGAAATGAATGGCATTTGAATTAAAGAGCGAGGCCGAAAGGTCTTCAATCCCGAATTTTTCGGCTCTTCCACCCGAACGCAGATCCCGGGTTCCATCATGATAATCGAGGGTAAATCTCGTGGAAACGCCCTTGGTGAATTTTATACCCGAAAGGTCGATTGGATGCTTTTGAAAGATGGTGAGAAAGGAGCGGTCGAAATCTTCCCCGACTTTTGAAACGATGGCGTAGTTGCCTTTTGGATCGAAAAAGGATGCGGCGAGACTTCCATAAGTAACCCCGCCTCCGAGAGAATATGAAGTGGAATTGTAATCCCGAAGAATAATTGTGTCGATTGCGAAGTGCCCGATTAAGATCAAATCGCAACGAGTGGAATCGGGTTTCATGAGTATAACAATGTTCTTCTTCAAATAAAATCTTCTTTTTTGTTCTTTGTGTGCAAATGATTGAATAGGGGTGAAAATCCGTTGATTTTTAAATCGGATAACCTTTCGCGCGGTAATGAACTCAAATCAAAACTCGCTGGGGATTTTATTCACTCTTTCGTTTATCGGGGACATGAATTTGGCGGTGATAAACATCGCTTCGATTCTGATAGCTACGAGGGCCGGTGCAGATACTATTGCTGTGGGGTGGCTTGCCAGTGCATATGGTTTGGCGATGATCGTTATGCCCGCGATTTTGGGAAGGCTTGCGGAAAATTTTTCCCGTAAGCGTGCCATTTCAATTGCGTCCTTTGGCCAAATTCTTGTGGCCTTATATTTCATCGCGTTTGGGAACTCCATTATTCCGCTCATTATCGGTAACGCTATTTTGGGGGTTGTAAATTCGTTATTTTGGCCCGCAATTGAAGCCTCGATTTCAGAGCGTTCGGGGCATCAAGAATCTGCTCATAAGACCAGCTTTTTCAATTATTGCCTTGCTTGGACCTTCGGCTCCGGCGTTGCGCCATATATCGGAGGTTCGCTTTCGGATGTTAATGTAGTGCTTGCTTTTGGGTACTGCGCTTTGGTATATACCGCCGGGTTCTTATTGATTTTCTTCGGATTTCCCTCGACAAACCCATCTGAATCCAAACAAAATGATGAGCAACATGATCGAAATGCTCAATCCGATTTATTAGGGCCTGTTCAAAGCACACAACCTACATCGGAGAGACCAAATGGAGTTTTGAAGTTGCAGATTGGTTTAATGCTTGCCGTGATGGTCAGTACTATGGGTATCAAAGTTCTCCTTTCGTATTTCCCGAATTATGCGACCATGGAGCAAGGGCTGGGATGGACCGGAACCTTAATCGGAAGCGTGAGTTTGGGCTTCGGTATCGGTCGGGTTGGCTATTACATCATCGGTCGCTTCTTCGATGTGAAATACTCCAATATACCTATTTGTTTGGCTGTTTTCGGGACATCGGTGCTCCTATTTGCAAGATTGCGAAGCGAAATTTCGTTGAGTATCTTATTCGTAATTGCCGGAATTGCAGCGGCGGTCTTATATGTCACATCTTTGGAACTTTTAATGAAGATCGAGAAAAAAGCAAAGTCAACTGCGGCGGGCGTCTTTGATAGCTTTATCGGGTTGGGTGCTGCGCTTTCTCCATTAATCGCGGGGGTATTAGCCGTATCTTCCCTTATTCTTCCATTTGTTGGATATGCAATAGTCGCTTATAGTATTGCGGTTCTAACTTTTGCGCTTGGTCGGCAAAGTCTGAACAAAAAACAAACTTAAAATAAAGATCTTTTGCAAAAATTTTTTCCGGAAACACCTAATACCCAAGAATAGATTAAAAAGATATACGGACTTAAGCATCCTTCATACGCCGTGCTGTTTGCACTTCGTCACCGCGCGCACCTTGTCAGAAGAGGCATTCCCGTGAGTTTCAAGATATTTCCCGATTTTCGGTGACAGTCTTAACCATTCTTTTCGACCTTTTTCGGCATAAACATAAAAAACTGCAAAATAAATTTCAATGGATTGAATCATCCACGTTCCGTATAGACTTTGGATATTCTGCGGGAATGCTTCGATATTCCCATGATTTGTTCTGTGGCTTTTTTTATGTTTACATATCGAATTATACAATTCGCTTGCCGCATGATTCGCAAAATCGGACATTCAACGGATTTGAGGCCTTACAATTCGGACATATTATTTGGTTAGGAGAACCGGCATCATCAACTACAATAGGGGCTCGGTCCGGCCAAGATCGGGATTCTTGATTGAGTTCGAAGAAATTAGCCTCGGTCGCAAATAAATGCTTAATCTGCAACCGGTACCGGTTCAATTTCGATTTAGTGATCAGAATGTCGAAACTGGTAAAGAGACTTGGAATCGAGAACAAGAGAATAAGAATTATCATTATTTGAAAATAATCGCTTGCGAGACCTGAAATTATGAGAAAAACAATAAAGGGGAGCACGAAACAAGGTAAAAACGAGATCCAAGTTTTTGTTGCATGCAGTTTTTCAATGTGGCGTCCGATCTCCGTGGCCCGGTCTTGCAGCGGAACGGGTAATTCGTGATAATGCGTCGGGCACAATCCCCCTTGATTGCACTTTTCGCAGATTTGAATCCCGCATTTTGCACACATATCGACAAATTTCTCTGCCACGCTTTCTTCTCCACACACGTCGCAATGAAAATTGAATTTGGATTGCCGGTAATAAAAAATAAAGGCCATAAATACAAAAAGCTTTATCCTTTAATGAGCTTTTTGCCAAAACATAAATATAATTCCAAGGGAAAAGGAGCGATCCCATCGAATGTCCATGCGGATTTAAGAACATGAATAATTTTGCTCACCCAAACTTTTTTTTCATTCTATGTTCGAATTTTTTTCCAACCACAAGCATTTTTCAAAATATATGGCTTTTCATATTAAATTACGCACTTTCTTTATAAATGGATTGTGTAAATTCTTATGAAATTCCATATAAACCCAAGACCAACAACAGTTGCTCAAAATAAAAAGCCAAATCTCGTTTACCCATCATTTCTCTTCATTGGCATACTCCTTGTATTGACCTTGATGTGTATATTATTGATCAAGATTTATCAAGAATTGAGCAACAGATGTAGGTTATCATGCGAAAACGTGAACTAAAAACAATCGCGACCAATTATTCTTCTAATTCTTCCCAACAAGGCACAGGCAGGTTGATATCAGCGATATAATGGGCACCGCAGCCCGGACATTCCACTTCATATTTAGTTCCTTCAAGATGTTTTACGTATTTCGGGGTCTCCCAATTTTGATTGGGAGATTCGGAGTCTTGAACGGCGGTTATGCAATTTCTCCCGCATTTAGGGCAAACCGACACTTTTTTTCTTTTAACCATGGAGATCTTTTGCGTTTTTTGATTTTTATATGTTTTGCTTATATAGTTGCGCTTCGCTAAAGATCGGTATACGATTGATTCATGATTGATTTATTTATTTAACAAGCATGGAACAATTTAGCATCGAAACGTTTGATCTTACGAAACAATACGATTCGAAGGTCGTTGTGAATAAATTAAATTTGAAGATTCCTGGGGGCAAGATATTTGGCTTTTTGGGTCCCAACGGCGCCGGAAAAAGCACGACAATCAGTATTCTTTCCACGGTTCTTAGTCCCACTTCCGGAACGGCCTTGTTGAACGGATTCGATTTGATCAAAGAGCGAAAGAAGGTTCGCGAGATAATCGGTGTGTGTCCTCAAGAGCTGGTTCTGTATGAGTTAATGACGGCTCGTGAGAATATTCATTTGATAGCGCAGATGCATAATATTCATCCAAGGGATTATAAGGAGCGAACGGATGAACTTTTGGGGCAGATGCAATTATTGGATCGTGCAGATGATAAACTGAATTCGTTTTCCGGCGGTATGAAGCGTCGGATTAATGTTCTTATGGCGGTAATCCATGATCCCGATATTGTGTTTTTGGACGAGCCCGGTGCGGGTCTGGATCCGCAATCGAGGCGGGTTGTGTGGGATTTCATCAAAGATTTCGAAAAGAATCGTAAAACCGTGATCTTAACCACACACAACATGGAAGAGGCCGATGACCTTTCTTCCAAATTGGTGATAATCGATCACGGGAAGATCATTGCAGAGGGGACGCCTCGCGAGTTAAAGGGCCGAATTGGCGGGGGCGATGTGATTGAATTTAAGCTTCCGGATGATAAATCCGATTTGAGAGATAAAGTGGTAGCATCGCTAAAAGCCAATCGTGATGTTTTGTGGGCTCAACCATTAGGCAAAGAGTTGATTTCATTCAGTTCATTGGATGGATTAAGGAAAATTTCGACCTTCTATTCTCAAATTTTCAATGAGTTTAATGTCCCGATGCAGGATGTGCAAATCAGACAAAATAGTTTAGAAGATGTATTTATCGAATTAACGGGGAGGAAGTTACGTGAATAAAGTTGGTGGAAACATGAGAAGAATTCTTGGATTAACTTCCAAGAACTTGAATATCTCATTTCGGGATCGAGGAAATTATTTCTGGGTGTTCGGGTATCCGATGATCTTCGTATTGATCTTTGCGGCAGCCTTCAATTCGGGAGGCTCGGAGCGAAGTACCTATTCGATTGCGATTATCAATGAAGATATTCTTGATGCTAATACGGTGTTGGAAAGAGATGCTTCGCTTATTTTCGAGGATTTGTTCAATGCGACATTGAATCCGGAAAGTGATCTTCCGAAATCTTTTATTAGGATAACCCGATGGGAAAACGGTTCTTTGATAACGAAAGACCAAGCGATCAAATTGGTGGAAGAAGGGAAACTCGATGCGGTGCTCATTCTTCCGAAAAATTTCACCGAATGTATCATCGGTTCTACATGGTGGTACAAACAGATCAAATCGGATGGCTTTGATTCCCTTCCTTCGGAAGTGAAGACGGGGATCTTGAGTCAAATGCCGCCAACATATATGCAAGCAATCCTTGATAATTCCAGCTCCATTCCGCTGAATCAAAGCGTGCGTATTGACGTCCATACCAAACCCGATCCTGTCACAAAGGCGGTTATGAACTCGGTCTTCGAAGGAATCACAAACGATATCATTCTCGCATTTAACGATATCCAACCTTTGAAAGTGAATTCAAAAGTTGCCGGAATCAGCAGATCTTTCACGACGTTCGAATGGAGCGTACCCGGTTTTCTTATCGTTGGAGTAACAATCGCGATCATGATGGTTGCACAGAATTTCGGTTTGGAAAAAGAAAAGGGATTGCTTAAGAGATTGGATACGACACCGGTTCCGCGTTTCGCCGTGTTTACTTCTGGAGCCATGGCCCAAGTCATATTTTCAAGCATCCAAACATTGATTTTATTCGTGATGGTCACGCTGGTCGGATATCGGCCTGCCGCGGGGGCTAATTGGGGATTGGCGTTCTTGAATTCGATTATTATGACCATTCCGTGCATCGGAATAGGCCTTATTATAGCGTCTCTGATCAAGAACGCATCGGATGCCGGGGGTTTGTCTTGGATAGCCATACTTCCGTTGCAATTTCTCGGAAATGGATTTTTCTATTTGGGCGAGGAAGGCGTCGTTCGATTAGTGCCCACATTTTACGGGATTAGAGCCATGCAAAATATTCTTCTCCGAGGATGGTCAATCAATCAAGTTCTTCCGGACATGCTCACCACTTTGGTCTTCGGAATCGTTCTAATTTTGATTGGGTTTGTGATTTTCGCTAAAAAAACCCAAGTTTGATAAACATCGATTACTGGATTTGTGTAATCAAACAATCGGAGCAATTTTTTTGATTTTTTTATGTATTTCCAAAGCTTTTCTTTATTTTCTGATTTTTTTATATTAAACATAAAAAAAACAATAAAAAAGAACAAGGGAAAGGGTCATTCCCATCGAATATCCACAGCATATACAGCACGTGGAATATTCGGTCCACCGATTCTTTTTTTCAGATTTAATTTTTTATTTTTGGGCTTTCCATTTGAAGGCTTAATTTTTTCAAAACGAAATATTTTATTTTTTAATTTTTTTCTATTATTTTATATTTCGAAATGAAAAAAATTATATACTCTCCGTTTTTTCGCTGGTCGAGGAATCAGAAAAATGTGGCCAAGGGGATTCGAATTTTTTCAGCAATTCAATAAGGATTTGCACACGATCTTCATTTTAAACACCGTAAAGAGCTATCCAAACGGAATTACCTACTACGATCTGCAACAAATGGGTACCATTCCGCACTCTAAGATCTATCGCGAAATGAAAAAGCTCGAGGAGGATGGTATTTTAAGAAAAGTTGAAGAACGAGGGGAGATCGGAAGGCAAAAGCACCTTTATTTTTTAACCGAAAAAGGCGAGCAAGAACGGTTGCGGATCATTCAATCACTGGAGCAGCAATTAGACTTGCTTTCTCATCGTCTTAATCAAAAAAATCAGATCGAGATGAAGCAGTTGATAGAGGAAGGGACTTTCAAAGTGTGGTGCAGTCCCGCGGAATTTATAGCGAATAGCGATATTCCATTAGAAAAAAAAGTCGAGATGCTTGAAGATATGGATACAGATTTGACAAGTTTATTGGAAAGGATTCGGAAACTGAAAAAGCAATTGAAAAAGCAGTTGGAAGAGTCCAGAGAAACGATGATTGATGGAAGAGGGAGGAAAGGAAAATGAATGGATTCCAAATGGTATGGTATTATGCGTTTAAAAGTCGAAAAGAGATGATGATAACGATCCTTTTTATGGTATTGGGTTCGATGTCAGCTGCCATAGTGCCAAGGTTGACAGAGCTTATCATCAACGGGATTACTGACGCACAAAATCCGATCACAAGAAATGAGCTCGTTCTCATGATCATTTTTGGAATTTTGGGGGGTTTAGGATCGGCGATCTTGAACGGCGTTGGGAGGTATTACTCTGCAATAGTGGGTACTCAAGCGGTGTATTTTGTGAGAAGAGATGTGTATGATTCGATTAACCGACAATCGTTTAGCTTTTTCGATTCCATTGAAACCGGGCAATTAATCGCACGAGCGACAAGCGATATCGAAATGACGCAACAAGCGTTCGGCATGGGCATTACCTTCATGATCCAAGCGTTTATTTCTTCATTAGTAATTTTAATAGCAGTGCAACTGACCGTTCCATCTCTCTCATGGATCCTCTATATTACGATCGCACTGTATCTCATGATTGTGAAATATTATTCTGGAAAAATGGGCCCTTTGTTCTATAAGTCCAGGATTTCCTTCGGAGATCTTACCACAACGATTCGTGAAAATATTATAGGCGCTCAAGTGGTTCGGATTTTCAATGCACAAAAGAAAGAATTATCGAAATTTACGCAAAATAACAAAAAATTTAAAGAATATTCAGTTCAAACCATCAAATACCAAACCTTATTGATGAATTTTTCCAAGATTTTCTTAGGTGTTTTGGTTATATTTATCTTGTATATTGGCGGTCGGCAAGTTATCGATGGAATTATGAACATTGGAACGCTAATAGCGTTTCTTACATATGCAACAATGGTTTCTATGCCTTTATTCATGCTCAATAACGTAATCATGACCTTCATTCAAGCGGATGCAAGTTTCAAACGTGTTTCTGAGATTTTAGAGAATTTGGGTGAAACCACCGAAAAACCGAACGCCATCATTGCGGATAATCTTCGCGGAGAAATTATCTTTGAAAATGTGAGTTTCAAATACTCGGACACCCCCGTTCTGGATAACATCAGTTTTCAAGTCAACCAAGGCGAAAAGATTGCCATTTTGGGGACAACGGGAAGCGGGAAAAGTACCTTGATTAGCCTTATACCGCGTTATTATGATCCGACCTCCGGAGAAATCAAATTGGACGGGATCGATCTTCGCGAATATCAAATCAAGAGTCTGAGAAAATGTATTGGTGTGGTTTCTCAAGAGATTTTCCTTTTCACAAATTCGATTAAGGACAACATTCGGTTTGGAAAAGAAAATGCCACCGATGAAGAGGTAATAGAAGCCGCAAAGATGGCAAATATCCATGAATTCGTAATGAATTTGCCCGATAAATACGATACAATCATCGGGGAGCGGGGAGTCCAATTATCCGGAGGACAAAAACAGCGATTGGCTATTGCACGGGCTTTAATTGTAAATCCTAAAATCCTTATTCTAGATGACTCCACCAGTGCCGTTGATGTGGAGACAGAACGAAAGATTCAAGATGCGTTATCGAAATTGATGGAAAACCGAACATCCTTTATTATTACCCAACGGTTAAGCACCATCCGCAACGTGGATCGAATTATGATTTTGGATCGGGGGCATCTCGTTGGCTTCGATACACATAAGAATCTATACGAAACAAATGCCTTATATCGGCAAATGTATGAAACGCTGTTCATGAAACAGAAAGTAATAACAGCGAAAAACGAGGGGGGAACTGTATGATACAACAGTCAAATATAAATAAGTTTTGGACACAAGGAGGGTCAAGAACAATGAATATTGCACACAAGGAGGTTCGAGAATAATGAGTTTTGGACGACCGGGCGGACCCGGTGGCCCACCACCGGGCTTTCATGAAGAGAAGAAGAAACGCGAGATCGAAGAAAAAGTGCTTTGGCGCTGGATGCTTCACTATTTGAAGCCGATGAAAAGCCAGATTCTTGTATTAACGATTCTTCTCTTCATCTTTACAATAATTGAAACATACATTCCGAGATTTCAGGAAACTCTCATCGATAACGGAATAATAAAAGGCGATTGGACCTTTACCCTTCAAATTATGGTGTTATGGCTCGGATTATTCCTCGTATCCGCCATCGGAAACACCTTTGTAAACTATTATTTTGGGAAAATGGGCCAAGAAATCATTTTCAACATGCGGAACGATCTTTTCGAACATCTGCAAAAAATCTCGCTTGCTTATTATGATACCCACCATTCCGGAGACATCATTTCGACAGCCACCAATGATATTGACCAGATCAACGTGATTATGGGCGGTCAGCTCATTCAGGTCCTTATGGATGTGTTCAAAGGCATCTTTATCATCGTTTTGATGTTTGTAATCAATGTTGAACTCGCACTCATCAGTATGGTGTTGATTCCGATTTTCTTTATAGCGTCGCAGATTTTCAAGATGAAAGTAAAGTCCGCATTTCGGGAGACCAGAAAGCAGATGAGCAATGTCACGCAAAAGGCTCAAGAAAACATTTCCGGGATGAAGGTGATAAAATCGTACGGAAAAGAGGAGAAAGCGGCGGCGGAATTCGATGATGCAAATAAGCAAAATACCGCGGCCATGTTGAAGGTTCGTAAAATTTTCGCATTCTACTTTCCCATCATCATGTTTGTCACCAGCATATTCAGTACGCTTATTTTATTGTATGCCGGTATCGCGATTCAAGATGGAATTTCCATGTTCGGAAGCGTGATCACAATTGGGACCTTTATGGTTTTCAATACTTACTTATCACAATTTTTCCAACCGCTGTTTGCCATCACGATGTTCCAACAATTCGTTGAAAGCGCCTTAGCAAGTGCAGAACGGATCTATTTACTGCTTTCGGAAGACACTGAGTTGATCGATCCCGCGAATCCCGCAAAATTTGATAAGGTTGAAGGCGAAATCGAGTACAAACACGTTCAATTCTCCTATCCGAAACGGAAAGTGAAAACAGAGGGGAAGAGCATGGCAGAACTTTATACGGCAACTTTCGGTGCCGATCAAAAAACTGGTGCGGGCAAGCAAAAATCGGGCTTCAAGCAGAAAATGATAGAAAAGATGATGGAGAAGAAATCTTCGATGGCTAAGATGTTCGGAATGAACGGCCTCAAGGCAGCACAATCTCAAGATCCACAGATGCTGCTTAAACTTGCGAATACGTTGGATTCTCAGCTGCGTGGCTCGGTGAAACTGGGTGCAGTCGGAGGCGGAGAGGGTGCCGGAGGCATGGGCGGAAATGGCGGAGGGCCCGGAGGACAAGGAATGATGAACAAAGAAATGATCATGACTATTTTAAGCGATCCCAAGATCCCCAAAGATATCAAAGAACAGTTCAGTCCGATTGTCAAGCAGACCATCGAAGAATTTATAAAGATGAAAGCAAGAAATGCTGCATCGGGAGATGTGTTCAAGGATTTGAATTTTACAATAGACCAAGGAAAAACTATAGGTATTGTTGGTGAAACCGGTGCGGGAAAAACCACGCTTGTAAAACTTATTCCGCGGTTTTACGAAATCCAATCCGGAGAAGTCCTTGTGGACGGCATCAACACCAAAGAAGTGTCAAAACAGCAGCTGCGAAGCAAAATCGGAATGGTTCCTCAAGATTCTTTCCTATTTTCGGACACCATTGAAAACAATCTGCTTTACGGTATCGATGCCACCTCCACGGAACCAAAAGAAATGGAGACCTATAAAGCGAAGATGGTAGAAATCGCCCAATTCCTCGGTTTGGATAATTTCATCCAACGAATGCCCCATAAATACGATACCAAATTGCTTGAAAATGCTTCCAATATATCGATTGGCCAACGACAATTGATTGCCTTTGCACGGGTGTTGTTGTTGGATCCGAAAATTCTGATTTTGGACGAAGCGACCAGTTCTGTTGACCCTTACACCGAAACCTTGATTCAAGATGCATTGGATAAAGTGAGAAAGGGTAGAACGACCTTGATCATCGCACATCGGTTATCCACGATAAAAAATGCGGATGAGATCTTTGTTCTCTCGAATGGTGAACTGATAGAGAGAGGCACGCATACAGAATTGATGCAGAAAAATGGAAAATATGCGCAGCTTGTGAAAAACCAAGCTTCGGAGTAAAAAAGGAGAGAATCAAATTTGTGTATCTTTTATTTTTTATATGATCATTTTTTCTTCGTTTTTTTGAACGAATATGTGTGATACTGCTGATCCTCAAACCCGATGCACCGAACCGTGCATGTTTCATTTTCAATACGGAAATGCACGAAATTGGGCACCAAGACCCCATAGATCTGCGATTTACAAATATCGTCCATGCGGTGCATCTTTTGATTTGCACCCATCTTTCCCGCGGGTAATATACCATCGCGCTCGTATGAATACGTTGATCCCGGCCAAATATAGATGGTTTCTCCGTTATTTGGGCCCAAAATTTTGTATTCGGTTCGAACTGGGCCTCCGGAAGCTCCGCACACGAAATATTTGGTGCCTCCCCATGACGAGGCCCGATCGGTCCAAAACAGCTGATAATTGTGATCATGCCCGTACATCACACAATCTACATGAAATTCATCAAACATCGGTCGATAAAATTGATGCAAAATCGGTTCCATCGAAAAATCTCCGGTGGAATACATCTGCCGATGAAAACAAACAAAAATCCAGAGATCTTTTTCATAAGCGGCTTGGAGCTGTTCTTCAAGCCATGCCATTTGCTCATCCGAGATCACCGTTCCCATATTACCGCCGTTATCCGAATCCAGCATGATATACGCGACATCCGCATAATAGAAGACGTAATTTGCGGCTTTCTTTTTGTTTACATAAGGATGGTCCCAAATCGAAATAAAGCGAGCAAATTTTTGAGGGGAGTTAGTATCATGATTACCCGTGGTGTTCATCATGGGTCTCGAGAAGAGATAAGGGTTTGCGGTCTCGAAGAAGTATTGCCAATCGATCTCGCGCATCCCTTCATCTACAGAATCGCCCAATGCCAAATAAAACCGGTTATAGGGGACATTTCGGACAATTGCGGGAAATAAATCGCCGAATTTGATTCTCTCTATTCCATTTGCATGCATATCGCTGAGGACTACAAAATCGAAAGAGTTGGGACTAAATATTGTTGGGCCTGTTCGGAAAGTATGCACCGAATTTGTTCTATCCTTTTTCTCGGACTCGATCTTATAATAATAAGAAGTATCGGGTTTCAAGTCTGAGAGAACAAAGCAATGGTGGGTTTTCGGCTCATCATATTGTTTGGTGATCTTTTGCATCTGCTCTTTGCTTTCGCCAATCCAAATGGAGATTTCAAAGAAAAACTGTTCTGTATTCCAAGAGATTCTGATTTCCTTTGATGAATCGGTTCCGAATGAAAGATAGGGGCCCCAATCTTTAAAATTTGTGTGATGAATCATATTTCTTTCAACGTTCTGTTCCATAAAAACCAATGTTTAGGATGCTTGCATTTATTCGGTGAAATTCGTGGATTCTCTTGAACTCCTAAAAATACCATTCTCAACACTCGCATAAATGTTTTTTATAGCGGGAGATTAGTCAAGATGTGAAATCGCGAAAAACATTTGACTATTTAATCAACAAAATTGCAGAAAAAGGCGCAATCCACGTTTCTCTAATAGATCCCGACATAATGAAACAATCACCGAAAAAAGCGGGCAAAATGGCGCAATATGCGGATCAAGCCGGAACCGATGCGTTTTTCGTGGGCGGATCCACATGCTTTGATCAATGTTTCGTAGATAAAACCATTGAAGCAATCAAAGAGAATACTCGAAAGCCCGTGATCATTTTTCCGGGCGGCATTTCCGGAGTCAGCAGCAAAGCGGATGCGATTTTGTTCATGTCCATTCTAAATTCCTCGAATCAATACTTCTTTTGCGGTCAACAAGCGCTGGGTGCCTTTGCAGTTCATATGATGAATTTAGAGCCGATTGGTACCGCCTATTTGATTGTGGAACCCGGCGGCACTGCGGGCTGGGCATCGGATGCAAAACTACTCCCGAGAAACAAGCCCCAGATTGCCGCGGGATATGCATTAGCCGCAACCTATTTCGGGTTTCAAACCATTTATATTGAAGCGGGATCTTCGGTAGAAACATCTGTCCCTGATGAAACGATTAAAATGATAAAGAAAGTCGTTGATGTGCCGATTATTGTCGGGGGCGGTATCAACACCGAAAAAGATGCAATTGCAAAGGTGCAAGCGGGTGCTGATATCATCGTTCAAGGCACATATCTCGAAAAATATATAATGGAAGACAAAGGAGCGGGCTTAAAACAGATTATCGAGGCTATCCACAATGCAGGAGAAGTAAAAAGAAAAAAATAAAGCCTCGATAAAACAGGTGATCAAATTGAAAAATAAAATAATCGCAGCGATCGAGATAACTCGGCCCGTGAATTGCATCATGGGCAGTTTGACCGTGTTGATCGGCTTATTTTTTGGCTTTCGCAATTCACCTTTTTCATCCCTCGGTTTATTTATCTTCCCGGTGCTGATATATATGTTCATAGCGGGAGGATCCAATGTAATCAACGATTATTTCGATATAGAAATCGACAAAATTAACAGACCACAACGCCCGCTTCCCTCAGGTCGTTTACTTTCAAATGAAGTCCTAGTAATTTTTATTGTATTAAATGCGGTTGCAATTTCATTAACGTTTGTGCTCGTTTTTAATTATGGGATCCTTTGGTTCATTGTATTGATTGTATTGGCTTTTGTGTATGTTGGATATTTTTATGCAAAATCGGGAAAGCGGCTTGGAATTATCGGAAATCTAATTGTTGGGGTTTCCTTCTCTTTCGGTGTTGTGTTTGGCTCAATCATCGCTTCCAACTTTGGGTTTATTCCAACGGAAGTTTATTATATGTTTTTCACATCATTTGGAATGCTTGTTTCAAGAGAACTTGTGAAGGGGATTCAGGACACGGTTGGCGATCGACAATTCCAAATAAAAACGATTGCAAACCTTTATGGCGCAAAAAATGCAGCCCGTTTATCGCAAATTTTCATTGTTATTTCAATCTTTCCTTTGATACTCCTAATTTCAACCGCAAGAGTAAATCTCTTTTCACTATCGTTATTTTCTTCCGGTATCTTTTTATCATTCGTGAGTTTGATCCTTTTGTTTAATTATAAAAAGAATTCTGCGGGAACTATCAGTTTAATGCTTAAAATAGCGGGCATGCTCGGTATTTTCGGTTTTCTTTTATTTTCTCTTCTATAAATCATTCTTTGACATTCCTTCCGAATAATTGATCTAGCTTTATAAGCTGTGCGATTGAATTGAAAATATGAGCAAAAATCTCTATTACTTCGATACGGCGCCCATAACGCCCGAGCCAATCATATTAGCAAGCGGAAAGGTACCCGTCAAGCTTATCGGCGACGCGAGCGAAGGCTCCGAACTGGGAGATAAACACATTCCACCAACCCATTGCTTCTTTGCGAGGAGTTGTTTGCATGTTGCTTTAAAGGGCTTGCCGGATATTGCGGGAATCTTGTTCAGCCACGGATGCGATTGTACGAATCGACATTTCGATATGTGGGAGCAAAACGTTCAAACTCCATTTATCTATTGGTTGAATGTCCCAATAAAAAGAAATGATAATGCGAAAAAGTTTTATGCAAAAGAAATCACCCGAATGATTCAATCCTTTGAAACCAAATTGGGAACAAAGATCACCAAAGAGATGCTTTCAGATGCGATAAAAAAGGTCAATCAAGTCAAGCGCGATCTTGCAGAGTTGAGTCAATATCGCGACACCGGTCAGCTTAAAATGTCAGAGATGCTTAAGGATCTTCTCTATGTTGTTGAAGGCAAGATTTGGAATGATAAAGAGTATCTAAAGAGACGAATATCCGAAGTCAAGGCCCGAGCGGTCAACGAACCGAAAATTCGAACCTTTTTAACCGGTGCTATAATCACTACGCCCGACCTTTATCTATTATTGGAAGAGATAGGATTCTCCGTGGTTCGGGATGATCTTAAAGTCGGAGAAGCATATTATCGCGTACTTTACGATGAAACGAAAGATCCCATCGAAGCGATTGCAGAATATCCATTCATCGCCCCGACATATCACAATGTTTCTCCGCCATTCAAAATTCTTGATGAAATGGTATCCGAGTTGAAAAAGCAGCCAATTGATTGTGTGATTAATCAAGTGCTCAAGTATTGCGAACCAAGCCTGTTTGATATGCATTTTATCGGAAAAGGAATTGAAGATGCGGGGTATCTGTATTATTTTATTGATCGAGGATTCGAAAACAATACGATCCCATCATTGAGAACCAAGTTAGAAGCGTTCTACGAGATGGTTAAAGAAAAGAAAAAAGGAGGATAAAAAATGTCAAATCAAATTCGTGTTAAAACATTAAAGACATCAAGCCAATTGAAAGATTTGATGCAGAAATATTTTATGAAATTGACCCTTGCCAAGAAAATATTGCGAAAAAAAACGGCTTGGGTAACAGCGGGCTTTCCCGTCGAATTTTTGTATTTATTTGATGTATTTCCGATGCATCCCGAAAACTGCGCCACGATTGCCGCGGCAAGGCGGAAATCCCCCGAATTCATAGCATTAGCCGAAGAGATGGGATTTTCTGATATCCTTTGTTCATATATGAAAACAAACATCGGAGCTGTTCAAGCTCAAGCACCGATTACAATTGGAGGGATCGAAAAACCGACCTTCATGGCCTCAACCGGTACCATTTGTGATACCCACGTGAAATGGTTTGAAGTTCAATCCCACAAATTCAAAGTGCCGCATTTTGTTATCGATGTTCCGCATTATGTAAATAATGTCGAAGATCGGATGGATGATTATGTGGATTATGTCGTGGAACAATTCTACGAATATTTTGATTTCGCAGAGAAGATAACGGGTCATTCTTTTGACGAAAAGAAATGGCGGGAAATTCTCAGACTTTCCGATGAGCTTTGCGGTCTCTGGCAAGAGATTTACGAATTAAGAAAAATGGTACCGTGCCCGGTCGGCTATGCAGATACTCTTGCTGCAATTTTCCCGATGGTACTAACTCCCGGAACCGATTTTGGACTGAAATTCTATAAGAACATCGTTCAAGAAGTCAAGGGGTTGATTAAGGAACAGAAAGGCGTGGTTCCGGAAGAAAAATATCGATTATTATTCGAGGGTATCCCATTTTGGTATAACATCAAATTCTTCCACAAATTAGCAACAGAACATGGCGCGGTGGTCGTTTACGAGCCTTATACATACTCTTTTGGGCCTCGAAAACCTATCAATTTGCCCTATGATAAAACATTGAGAGAACTTGCAAAAATAGTGATCCATTTCCCCTATCAATACAATCTAAAAACCCGAACCCAATATTTCGAGCAGATAATCAAAGACTATAAAATCGATGGCGTAATCCTTCACAATAATTTCAGTTGCAGGCCCAGTTGCGCTCCGATGTACGACTTGAAAGCAAATATTACCCGAGACACCAATGTTCCGGTGCTTATTATTGATGGAGATATGAATGATCCGAGGATGTTCAGCGAAGAACAAATGAAGACAAGGGTGGAAGCATTCATTGAATTGATGAAAGCCAATAAATAAAGAATTTAGAGTATTCATTGCTTTTTTATTCAATAATATCATTATTGTCGAGGTGTAAAAAGTGGTAGAAGAAGAAGATAAGGAACAACCAAAAATTCCTATTTCAAAATATGGGGAATATCAAGAGAAGCCCTTGGACGTTCTTTTAAAGACAGCACCACCACAGAATATCAGAAGATTATATAATTTCATTCTAAAGGACTTAAAAAAATCGAAAAAACAAGATGCTATTGATGATGGTGAAATCTCAAAAGATAACACGGATGAAATGATTAAATTCATAGAAAAAAACGCGGCAATCGCAGAAAAACACAAATCAATTTTAATTCCTATAATCGATGATGAAATTCTTGCATGGAGCGATATTCGTGAATTAATGAAATTTAATGGTGGAGAAATGGTGGCTAATGATGCTGTTGATGCATTACGATATTTTCTCTACACTAAAGCGGTGAAATGGATTTCTACTATGGTTGAAATTGCTCAAGGGCGAGAAATCACAGAGGAAATCGTTATGAAAGCAATATTAAAAGATAGTATCAATGGATCCGTTTGAAACAATTCTTTTTATTTGAATCGTTCTAAGCCATGAGTTTAATAATGAGTTCAAGCAAAAAATGAAAGGCTATTATAATATCGTATAGAACATCTTATTTAGCCGCGGTGACGATCCGGACGATATCATTATTTTGCAGTTCATAATCCTTGCCCAATCTCTTCTTATTGAGGGCATGAACCCCAAAAATAAAATTCTTGGCAATCTCTGTATGAATCTTGTTTGCTACAAAATCAATGAGTTTGGTGCCCCTTTCGACCAGATATGCATTCGGGAGCACATTTCCATCGTTATCGGTGTAGTGGGTCTCATCGGCTACGGGATATACCACAATCATATTTAACCCTTTAAAGACCGAATCATTCAAGGCTTGTTGGACCCCTGTGCTACCAAAAGGTTTGAGTATACGCTCTTTAACCATATTGAGCACATCGATTTCTTGCGGTTTCAAGGCATCCGGCTTGATTATTTTGAAATCCGAGTCACCCGGCAAATAATCAACGATCCCGTTTTTGGCGTACGTCCGCAACACATGCTCTATTTTTCCGGATGCGGGATACATGGGAATGTTCTTTTTATCAAGTTCTGCCTTAATTCTTTTAAAATTTTCAACACCGCCTTTTCGATCAATTTTATTAGCAACGATGAAAATCGGCTTTGAAATCCTTCGGAGATTCCTAATAAGATCGAAAGTTTCTTCTTCGGTCCACGAAGTGGGTGATTTATTGATAAGGTTGGTTTGCTTGAACGCTTTTTCTACATGCTCCCTTGTTATTCCTTGCCCCGTGAAACGACCAGCAAGTTCATCAATAGGATTCGCTTTATCCATATCCACTTTTCTCACGAACTTTTGCCAGCCTTTTGCATCCTCTTTTACCAAAATGCCCATAAACCATTGATCAATCTCGTCTTCCAGCCATAGAATATCTTGCAAGGGATCATAGGACCCGGGGGCCACATCATTGCCTTTTTCATCTAAACTACCAGAAATATCGACAATGTGAAGAAGCAAATCCGCTCTGACCAAATCATTCAGAAATTTATTGCCCATTCCGTGGCCTTCATGCGCACCGGGAACCAAGCCCGCAACATCTAACATCTTTATGGGGATGAATCTTGAACCATTTGTACATACCTCATTTTTTGGTGAACAAGGGATCTTCAAGGTTTGACACATGCAAGGAACCCGAACGTAAGCGGTTCCTTTGTTGGGCTCGATGGTGGTAAATGGGTAATTTCCCACTTTGGCATCGGTCATACAAGCGGCGTTGAGGAATGTGCTTTTTCCCGAGGAAGGCTTTCCCACGACTCCGATTAACATATTTCTTGATATGCAGTCTCTTTAAAAAAATCTTTTCAATTCAAAGCGGAGAGATTGCGAAAATGAGGCTCAATAAATACAATCCCTCTCGTTAAATTTTCAAGCGTGAAAGGCGAAATGTTCACAACAATTGCTCATTCTATCATTGATTTTATTATCAAACGTGAAAAGCCCGCAATGGTGTTTCTGTAAGGATTGCAAATTTTGAGTCATAAAGGAGGAGGGAGGGTCTAAACGGCTATCCGGCATCAATCGCGGAAAGAAAAAAAGGAGTTGAGTATCAAAGCGAAAATTTTTAATGCTTTTGTATTGAATTACAAAGCATGAAAGCAACTCTTGAGCAATCAATGAAGATGTTTGATGAATTCGGAATCGATGTAGAAAAAACCTTGGATACCTTGTCGAAAATAGCGATTAGCTTGCATTGTTGGCAAGGGGATGATGTTGGCGGGTTTGAGAAATTCGATGCCAAATTAAGCGGGGGCGGAATTCAAGCCACGGGCAATTATCCGGGTAAGGCAAGAACGCCCCAGGAACTTCGGCAAGATTTTGAAAAGGCATTCTCTTTGATTCCCGGAAAGCATCGAATTAATATTCATGCAATTTACGGAGATTTTACCAAAGGCTTCAAGGATAGAAATGAAATCAGCGTTGAAAATTATTCGGATTGGATTTCATGGGCGAAACAACAAGGGCTTAAAATCGATTTCAATTCCACCCTTTTCTCCCATCCAAAAGCCGCGGATGGCTATACGTTGAGCCACCCCAAAAATGAAATAAGAGAATTTTGGATCGAACACGTGAAGCGCTGCAGAAAAATTTCCGAGGAGATCGGAAAAGCATTGAATGACACATGCATCCATAATTTATGGATCCCGGATGGCGCCAAGGATATTACCATCGGGAGGATGCAATACCGACAGCGATTAATCGACTCATTGGACAAAATCTACGCAGAAAAAATCTCAAAGCAGTATATGCTGGATGCAGTCGAAGGAAAATTATTCGGAATCGGTTCAGAATCGTTCGTGGTGGGTTCCCACGATTTGTATTACGGGTATGCGTTAAGACATGGGTTAATTCTCACGATGGATATGGGTCACTATCATCCCACCGAATCCGTTGCGGATAAGATCTCCGCAATCATCCCTTTCACAAACAAACTATTATTGCACATTTCCCGAGGTGTGAGATGGGATTCGGATCATATCGTTCTTCAAAACGATGAACTCATCTCTTTATGTGAAGAAATAGTAAGATCCGGGAGATTAAAAGATATTTATCTTGCCTTGGACTATTTTGATGCATCGGTCAACCGAATCGGGGCATGGGTTTTAGGAATGCGTAATTCATTGAAAGCATTAATGATTGCAATGCTGCAACCGATGAATTATCTCAGAGAATTGGAAGAAGCCGGAAACAATTTCAAGAAACTTGCCCTTCTTGAAGAATTTAAAAATTTACCGTACGGCACGATATGGGATTATTATTGCGAAACCAAAGGGGTACCAAAAGGAACGGAATGGATTCACAATATTGAAGAATACGAAAACTCTGTGCTGAAAAAGCGCTAAAAATACAAAAAAATAGAGATTTTTTCATCATATCTTCAACACAAATTTTTCAAAAGAGATACATTTATAAAGCCAAAAGTGTGAATACCTAAGAAATGAAAATGATACTCGATTTAAAACAATTTTCAAGCAAACAGCTTATGGAGTTGTTGATGCGAGAAAAAGAAAATCTGCAACGTTTGATTAGCTTGAAAGAAAGCGAAGTGCCTAAGGAGCTTGTTTCTTTAATCGATGTAAAATTGATGAACATCAACAAACTTGAATCTGAGTTGGAAAGTAGACAAATGAGTAAATTTTAATCAAAATCCTTAAAAATTTGTAAAGCAAAATAGGGCATATGCTGTACAAAAAATTCGGAAAAATGGATTGGAACGAATCGCTCCTCGGTCTGGGTTGCATGCGGCTTCCGGGAAAAAAAATACTGTTTTGGCGGCTCGCAGATGAATCCAAAGCGATAGAAATGATTCGATATGCGATTGATTCCGGAATCAATTATATAGATACCGCCTATTCCTACCATGCAGGTAAATCTGAAATCATTGTCGGAAAGGCATTGAAAAATGGGTATCGCGAAAAAGTGAAATTGGTAACCAAATTGCCGATATGGAAAGTAAAAAAAGCCGAAGATTTCGATAGATTGCTCAATGAACAATTGAAGAAATTGGATGTTCCTTATCTCGATTTATATCTTTTTCACGCGTTGAATAAGGAGCGCTTTGAATTGGTAAAGAAGCTCGATCTTCTAAAAAAAATGGAGCAAGCCAAGGAAAAGGGATTAATAAAAGCGATCGGCTTTTCTTTTCACGACTCATTTAAAGTGTTTAAAGAAATCGTGGATTATTATCCGTGGGATGCGTGCCTTATCCAACATAATTATGTTGATGCCGATATTCAAGCAACAAGCGAGGGAGTGAAATATGCACACTCTAAAGGATTGGCTGTTGTCATAATGGAACCGCTCAAAGGCGGAAGATTGGCGAATCCTTCAGAAGAGATCTTGAAGATCATGCAAAAAAGCCCGATTAAAAGAAGCCCTCCGGATTGGGCCCTTCAGTATTTGTTCAACAAGCCCGAAATAAATGTAGTGATCTCCGGAATGGGATCGAAACAAATGATTGATGAAAATATTAAATCGGTTGAATCTTTTCAAAAACAACCGTTAACGGAAGAAGAAAAGAAGATTTTGGATGAAATCACCAAAGTTTTCAAGAAAAATATCGTGATTCCATGCTCAAGTTGTAATTATTGCCAACCTTGCCCATCCGGGGTAGCGAT
>CAZUTM010000070.1:16403-22225 GCA_964623665.1 uncultured archaeon | reverse complement strand
ACGCTACGACCACACCGCACACCGCAACACGCTACGACCACACCGCACACCGCAACACGCTACGACCACACCGCACACCGCAATACGCTACGGCCACACCAACACCACGACACACAACAAACATAAAAAAAATTGGGTAAGCGAAGAACGACAAATTTACAAGGGATTTTTTTTCAATCCTATCAAATTTTTTATCAAAAGCACGAATCCAATAAGGATAAAGAAGAAATATACGAACACAAATAACACCGTTGTAATCTGGGCAAACGATGCAAATATAATGCAGCCGATCGGAATAACCACAAAGAATAATAGATACACATCCTTGGCACCCACTATTTTTATATCGGACGTGCTTTCTCCATTATTATATTTCTTGGATTCAACATCATTCATATCGACAACCGGCAATGATTTTTTGATTAAGAGAATGAATAACGCGGCGAACCCGATAATCATCAAATAGGGCAATACCTCGCTTGGCCATCTTCCGGGTAAAAGAGAAGTAATCGCAAGAGAGATTCCAATATACACATAAAAAAACATAAACAGAATCAAGAATACAAATCTTCCTTTCGTATATATTAAAGAATCCATCGTCGGCGGATTTAATTTTTTCGATTTCGCAAGAAGCCAAAGTAATAGAACAATAAAGCCATTTCCGAAGAATGCGGTTAACGCAACTAGGAGGTTGAGCCCGGAATTTACAATTTGAAACATCGTCATGAGGAACAGCAATCCGAAGATTTTGTTTTTCTCTTTTGAGATTTTCATAAGGATCTGCGCATGCCCGGGAAAAATCGAATCGGGATTGCCTCCGGAATTATCAAAAACCATGATCTCGTAAACGAAAACGGGAATCACGAAAGAGAACACAGGGTGCCAGAAAAATACCAGCACGATAAACTCGATGATTGAAATTCCAAGAAAAATATTAGGAGGATCCGCAGCATTCATATATCCACTCCATAACACTTGAGTAATTGGTCCTTCATAAAGCGCAAATAAGGCCCCGAAAAAGTATAAATGCGATATTCGGGATCGATTCCATCGCTTTGCCAAATTTACGTAGAAAATAATATGAGTTAAATAAAGACTGTAGGTACTGAATATTCCCCATGCATCTAAAAACCAAACATTAGAAGAACCCGCATACACTTCACCGAAAAGCATCGAAAGCGCTCCGATCATAAAGATCGCAAATATGTTGTTTGTGGTTTGTGATTTGTGATTTGTGGTTTGTGATTTGTGATTTGTTTCCACTGATCTTTCCATGCCTTTTTGTAATTCAGCGAATATAAAAAGCTTATTGCGTTTATGCAATATAGAAACAAAGATGTCTATAGAACCCGTGGAATTAACGCGCAAACTCGTTCAAATCAATTCGGAAAATTACGAAAGTGATGAGTCGCTAATCGGTACATTTTGCTCTTCGATATTGCGACAATTAGGCTTTCAGATTTTTGAAGAACCCATGAATCACAGAAATATAAATATAATTGGTGTAAAATCAATTGATGGAAACGTTCTTTCCGAAAAAAACATTAATAATTACCGCTTTCTTATGTTTTCGGGACACATGGACACTGTTCCCGGATATTTATTAGCCAATTCAGAGAAAGCAGAGATTAGAGAAGGCAAGATCTACGGTCGCGGAGCATGTGATATGAAAAGCGGAATTGCATGCTTTCTTTCCGCAATAAAGAATTATTTCACAGCAGGATCAACGCAGCAACACGCATCCGATCACGCACAGCAACTCGGATTGATTGTCGTTTTATCCGTTCGCGAAGAAATTGGATGCGAAGGCGTTCGATATATTCGCTCGCCATTCATTTCACAGATTCTTACCCGCGCCGAATTATGCATCCTTGCCGAGCCATCCGACAGCGAATTGATTGTGGCCCACAACGGCTATAGTTCTTATAGCTTGCGATTTCATGGTAAAAGCGCGCATTCGGGTACCGCTTATGCGGGCGACAACGCAATATACAAAGCGTCGAAATTTTTGGTTGATCTCGAGAAATATTACAATACACTACAAACGCGAAGCGTGGTCGTTCCAGAACTCGGCAAACCTCAAATCAATCCCGGAATAATCAGAGGCGGAACGCAGATTAATATCGTCCCCAATTTTTGTGATATTGAAGTCGATCGAAGAATTATGTTCGGTGAAACGGCAAAAGATGCCGCGGAAGAGATCTTGCAAATCGCTAAAAAATACGATTCAGCGGTTGAATTCAAAGTCTTTGACAAAGGGAACCCGTACGTATACCCATCCACGCGGATCCTCCGTGAAGAAATCAAAAAATGGTTTCCAAATCTGTCTCAAGAATCAATCGAAAAAAATGACCGGATGCTCGGGACACTTTTGAAAATAACCGGAAAGTCCATTCGATATTTGCCCGCTTATACCGAAGCGGACCACTATTTCAGCGCTTTCGGTATTCCAACAATCATCTTGGGCCCGGGATCCATAAATGCGGCGCATATCGATAAAGAATATGTTGAAATTCGGCAAATCGTGGAATGTACGTGGTTCTTTCAACAAATCATCGAGCGATATTTTCGAAAGGGAATTTAGAGATCTATACAGCGATTGAAACCTCAATCTTTTTCTTTTTATTTGAGGCTATCTTTTATACCATGTGGTACGCATCATCAAAGCCGTAATTTTTGACATGGACGGCACCCTTATTCATTTCTCCATTGATTACATGAAAGCAAGACGCATGGTGATCGATATTCTCGAAGGACACGGCTACCCCAAGGGTATTCTTTCGACTAAGGACCTCATTTTTGAAATGACAAAAAAGGTCGAACAATATTTCTTGCAAAGCGGAATGGATAGCGACAAGGTTGAAAACATCATGCAAGAAGCGAATGAAGCGGTGATTTCTGTTGAAAGAGAAAACATCCCCAATACACGGGTCGTTGAAGGGATTCCGGCTATTTTAGAATATCTTGAAGAAAATTCAATAAAGATGGCGGTTTGCACGTTCAACACAACCCCGGTTGCCATCGAATGTCTCAAAAAAGTCGATCTGCTAAAGTACTTCGTGGACGGGGACACCGTGCGAATCTTTGGGAGGGACAAAGCGCAAAAGCGACCGAAACCGGACCCGTTTCATTACGAATTGGCCTTGAAAGCCTTTGGAGTCCGTGGCACCGAATCCTTAGCAATCGGAGATCACCCGAAAGATATCGCCGGCGGCAATGCAATTGGCGCTCGACCGATCGCTATTATTCGAGAAGGGTACACAGCTTCGATGTTTGATACCGACTTGTATGTACATCAAGCAGAGATTCCGCAGAAATTGCTGCCTTTGATACAATCGCTTATTGAAAAGTAAATAGAACAATCTCAAAACATTGAGATAAAATAATTAAGCGATCCGCGCTGATCTCAATTGATTTTCATGATTTTTCAATCACAAATTCCCCCGGCCCTTGCGGAAAACTTTCCGACCAACGGCTACGAGATCAACGGAACGCTAAAAATAGTCCTTATATTCTTCATGTTCACCTTATTTTTCATCGGATGGTTTTATGCCCAAAAAGCGGAATTGAGAAATATTAAAATGGTAGAAAAAACTCGCGCATTATTTGCGCTCTTTTATGGATTTGCACGAATCTTTTTTCTTTTGGCAGTTAGAATCAATCAAGGCGCCCAATATGATTTTTGGACCAATTTAGGCTATCTATTCGGATTTGGGGGCTTGACGATGTACGTATTTTCGCTTGAAAAATATTCGTTAAATCGAATCCCCATTTTTACGCTTTACGGAATCATAGTTACGTTTCTAACGCTCACGGCTTTCGAGAATTTCATTCCCGGAATTCAGACCTTTCGGGCCGCAATCATGCCGGTCATCTATTTCTCTTCAGGCTTACTCGGGCTCTTCATTTTCTTTCTGTACTTAGAACTTCTTTCAAAATTTCCGGGCGCCTTGCGGAAACGAACCTCATACGAGATTTTGGGGGTCATTTTCTTTGCTATCGGGATCTTGTTCGATGGTCAATATATCCTCTCCGATCCGACCGTTCCGCTCTTCTACAAAGAAGTTATTGGCCCGCTTCTCATCATGATGGGCCTTGTAATGGTTGCAATCGCTCATAATACCGCAGAACGGCTACTCCCCATAACGATTATATTTGCAATCGTGCTCGCATATCTATTTTTATCGCATATCGGAGAATTCTATCAAAGATAAGTATTAAATAAAAAGTAAACGGGAATTGGCATATTAAGTAGAATATCTTGCCGGATTCTGCGCAGAAGCCGTTTTTTCGCCATTTTTTCGGCAATTTATTGCACCATTAAGCGTTTCTTATCCTTCCATTCTCTTTTCGATGTGATTTCCAAAGCATTGCAAACTGCAGCATGTGTTAAAATAGCATGAATTTTTTTATAATTTAGTAAATGAGCGTTCGAAAAAGTTTCCTCAGAAGGATTGTGCTTGATGTTCTGAAGCCGCACGAACCATCTCTTGACGTAGTGTCAACGGAACTCGTAAACATGTTTGAAGAGATTGATGCAGTCAACATCACCGTTTACGAGATCGATCAAAAGACCCAAAATGTAAAATTAACAATTCAAGGAATCAACCTCGACTTTCCAAAAATAAAGGTGGCCTTAGAGAAATTTAATTGCGCAATTCATTCAATCGATCAGGTGATTGCGGGAAAATATATCATTGAAAATATTGAAACGCCGCAAGATTAAAGGCTTCTAATATCTGTTTTTCATTAAATTGAAAGTAACATTTCAAAAAGAAGGCGTGTTTTTCAAACGATAGTTCATTTTTTTCTTTTAAGAAATTATGAAATGGGATACAAGGATTAAATATTTTCGAGATCTATCCCCAATTCCTTAACTCTCCGGACTTGTGCGCTATAGAATTGATCGAGATATTTCGAAATCACAGCCTCCGCTTTCTGCAAAATGAGTTTCTCTTCGTCATTCACCTCGCGTGAAAACTCGGAAATAAATTTCACCGCATCCTCCGCCTTCATCAATTTCAGCTTCAAATCAATCCCGCTTTGATTCAGCGCATTGTGAATAGTCATATTCTGAAGAATTCTCGCAATCGAAATAAAGATAACGCTAACAAAAACAAAGTGAAATGTAGGAAAGAGATTTTATTTGAATATTGCATTTGCTTGGGTTTATTCTGCTATTGTCTTGGTGGCTGTTGAAGCCGTTCTCGAAGGAATTCTTCAATCCATTTCCGCAAGACCCCTTCATTGAACGGAAAGGCTTGGACTTTGCGGCCCATTTTTTCAACGATTTCCCACGCGCTGTTTGCTGGGTCATTATTGCATTTTTTAATGAGTTTGTTGAATTTCCCGTCGTGGTACGGATCGATGAATTCATGCCGGAAGAATCTCTGTGCGTTCTTTTCCTCTTCTTCTTTTAAGCGCTTTTCGAGGTATTTGATAAGTTTAATGATATGGAAATAGAGATCTTTTTCTGCATTAAATTGAGGATCGTAGAAGCTTTTATTTGCGGTAAGTTCATCAATACAAATCCCCAATTCGCGCATATTCATTGCATTAATCTTGTTTAACGAAAAAGTGAGAATATTTCGGGCTTTCTTATCCATGCGATCAAGCAGATAGGAGGGGAATCGCGTGATACGAAGTTCTGAGGCATCAAATCCGTCAGAATGTAATCTTTCCTTTTCTTCCCGTTCTTTTCGTTCCTTTTCTTCCCGTTCTTTTCGCTCCTTTTCTTCCCGTTCTTTTCGTTCCTTTTCTTCCCGTTCTTTTCGCTCCTTTTCTTCCCGTTCTTTTCGTTCCTTTTCTTCCCGTTCTTTTCG
>CAZUTM010000070.1:9636-16303 GCA_964623665.1 uncultured archaeon | reverse complement strand
GGTTTGCGCGGTTTCTTTTCGGAATCGACTCCCTCCCCTGCCTCTCCGGATTCTCCACTTGACTTTCGGGGTTTGCGCGGTTTCTTTTCGGAATCGACTCCCTCCCCTGCCTCTCCGGATTCTCCACTTGACTTTCGGGGTTTGCGCGGTTTCTTTTCGGAACCCACCGCTTGATCTTCTCCGACCGGGGCACTCCCTCCGACCGGGACATCAGAAACGTTTGATTCGCTTCCGCTTGGCTCGGAGGTAGTTCTATCTTCTGTTTTTTTCGTGCGCTTCCTTTTTGGTTTCTCTGGTGTTGATTCTTTAGGATTTAAAGGTATGCCATCCGAGGGTGCGAGTGTGTCGGGATTGGATTGATCTTTTGAATTGCTTCCTCCTTGCTCTGACTCAGAAACAAGAATTGTTTGTTTTGTAGTTTTTCTCGGTTTACTCGCCTTTTTGGTTTTTGTTTCTTGAGGTGAATTGTCCGATGTTGTTTCAAGCTTCTCGGAAGGGTTCTGCGGATCCATTTCCATGCACTTCTTTACTCCATGATTCTTGGTTTTAAGATTACGAAGAAAGCGATTGCGGAGAATTTCTCTACTCCGCTAAATAATAATATCTTTTATAGGAATAAAAATTCTGACATTTTCATTTTTCCAAGCGCATGATACCGTTGTATGCGCGCGATTTATAGCGTTTGAAATAAATTTGTACTTGGTGCGCGAAAATGGTGAATTTTCTTGAGGAGTTGTATAATCAGCCGACGCTGTTTACAAATGAAAATGTATTCGAGATCACATATCTTCCGAGTACGGTGAAATACCGAGATGCCGAGTTGAAGTTCATTTCGGCTGTATTCTTCAAGCTTATCGATTCACCCTTTTCGACGAGTAAGAAACTCGTGATTGAAGGGCCCGTTGGTGTGGGAAAAACCTTGGCTGCACAATATTTCGAGAAAATCCTTGAGGAGTCTGCAAAAAACCGGTCTATCAATCTAAAAACCATTCATATCAATTGCAGAGAAGATAAAACATCATTTTCGGTGTTGAAGAAAGTGCTCCAAAAATTGGGCGAATTTGTGCCGGAACGGGGCTATTCTCCGCAAGAGCTGTTCTTACGGTTCAAGGATGTTCTCAAAGCGAAAGGAATTTATCTGTTTCTTGTCTTGGACGAGGTAGATCACCTCAAAGAAGAGAATTTCGAGTTAATATATAGCTTAAGCAGGTTTAACGATGCCGAATTCGGGGCTAAAGCATATATATCGGTATTGGTGATTGTGCGGGACGTGCTTCTGCTCCGAAACCTTAACGAAGCCACAATCTCTTCACTGCAAGAATCTGTTCTCAAATTTCCAAAATATTCAAAAGAAAATTTGAGGAATATTTTAAGAGAGCGAGTCGAAAAAGGACTCAAAGCGGGAGTATTATCCGAAGAACTGCTTCAAACCATTGTGAATTCCATATATGAATTAGGGGACGTTCGTAAAGGCCTCAACGTAATCCGGAACGCCGCAAAATATGCGGAAAGCAAGCAATTCAAAGAAATCAACCTTGAATCGATCCGATACGCGCTTAATGTGCTTGTACCCACCATTCGAGATGATATATTAGACTATCTATCGGGTCATGAGCTATTATATCTCCTCGCTATCATTGAAGCCTTAAGAGAAACGAAAAAACAAGCATGCAAAACAACCGAAATTGCGCTGATTTACAAAAAAATTTGCGAACAATACAACCAAGCACCAAGGGGAACGACTCAAACGTGGGAATACGCACAGAAACTCAAATCAGAATCTTTAATTTCCATCGAAACCGAAAATAGTCAAGTAAAAGGTCGCTTTAATACCATATCTCTCAATGAAATTCCGCTCGATTTCCTTGAACTTCGTGTAAAATCGAGATTGGAAAAAATCAGTTTCTAAGCTCACCCAAAATGAAAATGTTAAAATACAAGACAGAGTTTTCCACTTCCCGTATAGAACGTGGATATTCGTTGGGACTGCCCATTGCCCGCTTGTTTTTTTTAATGTACACACAAAACGGGACAAAAAGAAGAAAAAAAACCAACAATAAAGAATTTTTTACGTTTTGTGTAAACATGCAAAAAAAAGACCGAAAAAAAGATTCGGTAGACAGAGTTTTCCATGTCCCGTATAGAACGTGAATATTCTTTGGGACTGCCCCTATTCCCTATGATTTTTTTTTATTTTGTTTTATGTGAAAACATAAAAAATCTGTAAAAAATCAGAAAAAACATTCCCATGGACAGCCTAATCCATGACCGTGCAGAGTATAGCATGGCAAACATAAAAACAAACCAATTCAAAAAACAAACCGGAGAATAAAAAAGAAATCAAACCCAAACGCAATGGTAAAAAAAAGCCAGATTACCCGAGCATCTTATCCTCTTCATCTTTCTTCTTTAGATACCTCTCAATCCCCATTCCAATTATTTGCTTCAATTTCTTTCTCTCGGAAGGATCGATGGCGCACAATGAGTAGACTTCATCAACACCCAAGACCTTTTTTACCAGCGGAGCGCTCATTGCTTTCGGTAAATCTTGTTTGTTTGCAATTCCGATAACGATTGCTTCCGGTCTGGCTTTCTGGATTAATTTAATAAATGCACGCTTTGTTTGAATTACGTTCTCAACGGTGGAATCGGTCACCAAGAGTATTACGTTGGTCCCCTTGAGAAGCATGGGCCACAACGGCGTAAACCGATCTTGACCTGCAAAGTCCCATAACAACACTTCAGATTCCTCAATCTTTCCATCCAACTTTTTGTAATCACAAAACATAGTTGGGAGATAATCGAGGGGGATATTAGTACCTTGAACTAATTGGAAAAGGGTGGTCTTTCCGACACCTCCGAACCCGACCAACGCCACTTTAATCTCCGAAAGGAGGTTCCGGTCGATGGTGTCTTCCAATTGTTCTTTTTGGTTTTTGTTCAACTCCACATCGAACAATGAAAATGCGTTTTTTTCTTCCAATTTTTTAATAAGATTGGATAATTTCTTTGCAAGATCTTCGTCCCTATCCCCCGAATCCGAACAAAGCACGAAAATGAACCCTTTAGCATGTGCATAGGTAAATTTATATGTGCCCGCGGGAACGCTTTTTACATCTCCTTCGGGCATCGTCATGATTAAGCCGCTCATTGCAGCAATGAAGCCGGATACCAGATTATCGTCAATCGGGGTTTTCGCATACGCGCGATGCATCCGGCACTCATGTGTCATCATTTTGAAAATAAATAAATCTCGAATCATAAAGCTCCGTTCCTTGTTTTAATTTCTTTAACTACTCTATAATGCGCTTTTATATTTTAAAAGAATTTGGAAATCAAATTGATCAAATCCTTGTCGCAAATTTTCTTCAGTGCAAAGAGATCTGAAAGCGCATATACAATTTCGTGAGTGAGTTCCATCTAAAGCAATAAAGCTTTTAGGTTTTCGGAAACCTCTAAGATTATGCAAGCTTGTGTCATCGGGGCCTCGGGTAGACTGGGCAATTTAATCACAGAGACTCTTCTTGAACACAACATAAAGGTTCATACCTTAGTGAGAACGCTTAACAAATTCAGGTTTAAAGACAGAGTTCAAAAGATCGTAAATGGATCCGCTTTGGATTTAGCGCTCGTAAAGGATGCGATGATGGGTTGCGATATTGTTTTTTCCGTTTTGGGAGAAAAAACGTTCTGGAAGCCTTTTACCACCCTTTCCGATGCAGCAAGCATCCAACTCACCGTAATGAAAGAATTAGGAATTCACAGATGGATTGGAATCGGACATTATTTGATTTTAGATTCTGAGGAGGACGGCCTTATCGGCGAGCGTGGCATTCCTTCGATTTTTGAGAACATTTTCGCGGAAAAGAGGAGGGAATACGAGAAAATGAAGAATTCCTCGCTTGATTGGACCTTAATGTGTCCAAAATATATGCCGGCTGGGGAACTCACCAAGAATTACGTGTTAAAAGAGGATAAGCTTCCGGAAAACGCGGACTCAGTCACGGTTGAGGACGTCGCTGATGCGATGGTGGAGATAGCGCTTGGGAATACTTTTATTAAAAAAAGAGTTGGAATCGGCTATAAATCATAACGTATTTTTAATAAATGCCGGATCTACAACAGAATGCCATGCAATAACAAATAAAGCCATTGATTCAATCCGAACATCATGAATTATCAAATAAAGCCATTGATTCAATCCGAACATCATGAATTATCAAATAAAGCCATTGATTCAATCCGAACATCATAAAATAACAAATAAAGCCATTGATTCAATCCGAACATCATGAAATATCAAAGAAAGCCATTGATTCAATCCGAACACCACGAATTAACCAAGAACGCGACGGAATATGGCAAAAAGCCATAGATGGAAAGGAAAAATGCAACAAAGAAAGGCTTGTTCCGCCATATCAATGGGTAATTTAAACAAGAGTATAGTTAAGAACATTTAAATCAATGATTTCCTTTTTCAAAATATGCTTCCTTCTCCGAAAATCGTGATTTTTGATATGGACGGCGTGCTCCTCAATCAAGAAGGAACATTGATGGCCATCAAGCAAGCACTTGCCTCCGAGAAGTTCGAATGGGACCGAGAGACGTTGAAAGGGATGAGCCCGATGGATCTGCTTCGTCTAATGGAAAGCACCGATAGCACTCACAAAATGACCTTTATGAAGGGAATTTACCAAAAATTTGCACCATATTTACCGAGCCGCTATAAAAGAATGCTATATTTCAAACACATCGGCCAACATTTTCGGGAGTATGAGAAACGATTTTCAAAATTTTATGAAGATGCTGCCGAAACGATCCGATTTTTGCACGAAAAAGGCATTTTGATGGGCATTTGCACCAATGCAGATGGTAAGCGAACAGATTATTGGCTCAAAAGGTATGGGCTTGATTCTATTATCAAATATAAAACAAGCCGTGATATGAAAAAACAATACGGCTTGAAGCCATCTCCAGGCCTCCTCTATGGCCTTTTGCTGGAAATATCAAAGAAAGAAAAGGTTCTCATCGACCGACGGCACGTCTATTTTGTGGGCGATAACGTCACCGATGTTAAAGCTGCAAAAAACGGAAACATGAAATCGATAGCAGTGTATTCGGGGAACGGATTGAAAGCAGATTTGGAAAAGGCCCATCCGGATTATTTAATTGAAAAGGTCTCAGACATCGTAAACATTGAAGAACTCTTTTCGTAAACGACCAACAATTGCTTTAAACGAACAAAAATCACCTTGTATATTCTAAAAATCTTCGTCCTACATCCCTATCCCCTGAATCCGAGCAAAGCACGAAAATGAACCATCGAGCCTGAATCTAAAATCCGATGATCAAGTTTGATCAGATTTTTTTCAGCGACTGCATGGTATTTCGATAATGGTGACTGGGTGACGGAGTAAGCAATGAAACGATTACCCTTGATCGGGAGGAAATTATCTGAACCGCTGTTGAATCCTTTATTTACCTTTCTTGCGTAGAGACCACGATAAACGGTTCGGGCTTACACCATAGTGCGCAATAGCTTTTTCAAAACATATTTTCGCTCTGCAATCAACCAGTGCAGCTCTTGAACCGAGAGATTTGATTTTCGTATGCTATCTGCGAAAAATCCAATGGTGTTTTCATCGATTTTCTTTATTTCTACGTTTTCTTTTCCTTCGACCGGCAATTTCATAATATCAATCTTTTCTTCCGACAAGAAGTTTATATGAGGAAAGACTTGCTTAAGCATCAAATTCAACAGCGCCAACCTTTCACAAAGAAAGTCTCTAGAATCCCCTTTCTCGAATAGATCATAAGCAATACGTTCGATTTCATGTTTATTAAATGCCATATTTATGATATCTCGCCATCACTTAAACGCCTTTCGGTTTGTGGAAGAAGAAAATATAGATTTGAAAAAAAAGATACGAAAATGTCGAATTCATCAAGGCTTAAGAACAGTTTATTGAACGGTTCTCTCGAATTCGATGTTGATAGGATTGTTGGTTTTGATGGTCACTTCAAACTTATGGCTTGAACCGGAAGTTAAGCCCGGATTTTTGAACGCAATTTTTAATTTTCCGCCAACAGGGAGAGTCATGCCCACCGCACTTTTGAAATTGTCGATAGTAAATACCTTATCCTCCCATGTAATTTTGAGGGTTTTACCCATTTCGGGTTTCGAGGCATCAACAATTGTGTTTCCATCCACCTTCAATTCGATGTATTCGAGTACTTTGTCCGGAACTTCATCGATCGAAATCGGGCTTATAACATTTGTCATTTCGACCACAATATCAGAGCCCTCAATCTTAACCGCATCTTGCGGAATCATCCGTTTTAAAATGTATTTCGGTATGTAGCTCATTCAGTTCACCTTATTTGAACGATTCAAATACCAGCCAAAATCACCCCGTAAGGCTTTCAGCGGTATATAATGACAAATGGTGAGAAAAGCATTAAAAGGATTCGATTTTTGGGGGAAGCATTTTCTCTTTGAACAAATCGAATTTTAGAATGGATTCCTAATTCTCCTTGATACATAACGAGATTTCCAACAGATCCATGCAAATAATCTCCAATTCTGGAACTGTAATTTTTAAATTTAAAGACGCACTAGCAAACGCGATTAATTTTGCTGCAAATCCCAATTTTCACGGGCACATTC
>CAZUTM010000070.1:0-9536 GCA_964623665.1 uncultured archaeon | reverse complement strand
ATGCGCTCGGACACACTCATGCGCTCGGACACACTCATGCGCTCGGACACACTCATGCGCTCGGACACACTCACACAACTCAAGAAAATCAATCAATCAATCAATCAATCATTAGACAAACCGCAATCGAAAAATAAATAAATGGAAAAATCATCAAAAAGGTTTTGAAAAAAAAGGACAAACCTTTTACCTTCGGATGATCTTTTTGAATTAGGGGAGAACAATGATTGAGATCACCGAGAATGCTAAAAAGTATGTCCTCGATCAATCACCCAAATCCGGGGCTCCGCTCAGTGTCTTAATTCGAGAAATCGAATATTCCTCTTGATGCGGGACTCGGAGAATTGTTCAAGTCGATTTGGTAGAAAATCCGCCTCAGAATCCGCGATTCCAAGAAATTACACCGCAAGGTGAACAAATCAAGGTATTTGTGGATCGGTCGATTCAAGGCACGATACAAGGGAAGAAGATTGACTTGATTGGGTGGTCGTATTATCAGCGATTGGCATTAATTTAGACCATGCTCCGAGAATAACCGCATGCGATGCAGAAGCCCCGCGTTGGATGATAAATGCACAAAAATTCGAGGTGTATTTTGACGGTCTGCAATGACTTAACGCGGAAACAAGTTTTTTATAATATTTTTTATTGTTTCAAAATAACCACTAAAAAAAAACTCGAAAGGGAGATTCGAATGGAATCGCAACAGACTGAAAAAGAAAGGAGAGCGGATGAAGAGCAAGATGAGCAAATTACGGTCGATGGATGCAATTTAACGGTGCTCTTGGGATCCTTATACGGGTTGAATCAAAGTCAAATCCTTCTGTTCTCCAAGATCCTAAGATATCCAAGCATCTGCATCCATTATTTAGAATTTATGACCGATTTGAAGAATAATGCGATTCAAAAAAATCTCAAGGTGCTTTTAGATAAAGGGTTAATCGAGCGCAATTCAGTTAGTCTTGCGGAATTTAAAGAGCGGTGTATGAGAACGAAGCTTGGAGGGATGAGGATCCCGATGGATGTGAAAAATGAGCGGGGTTATTTGTTTTTATATAAAGCAAAACCTCTTGAACACCTATTGCAGCAATTCCAGGAGAGAAACCGCGAAATCCAAGCCCAAATTGACGGGTTCAAAAACATTTACCGAGAAGAGGAGGAATAATCAATATGGATCTTTCAAAAATACCGGAGTTGTTCAAAGGCCTATTTATTTCTAGCCTTTCGGGGCAATTTTATGTGAAAGTGTTATTTGATCCTTTGATAAATGCGGAATTGCTGAGCGCGTTCATTGCAGGGCTTTCAATGTTCGGCAAAGAGGCCGCGGGGCACATTGAAGAAATATCCATCAAAGGCTTGGATCTTGAAATATTTGTGGTCGTGAAGCAAGAGATCATTCTTACCGCAATCTTTTCTAAAAAAATGCCCAAAAAAGAAATCCGGGAAGAGGCAGAATCTTTGTTGGACAAATTTCATGAATTATATGCAGATAAATTAAGCAATTCAATGGGTTGTGTCGATGAATTCTGCGAATTCGAAGCGACGATTAAGAAGCATATTGAAAATTATTTTCTCGGCTTGGAACCCGAAAAGAAAGGATTTTGGAGCAAGTTTCGCTTTTTTTAACTGAAATCTTTCAATATTTTTTTCAATTTCAGTGACTCTAAGCATCCAAATCTTCTTTGCTTCAATGCATATTTATAAATGCATTAATTAACGAGTGGAGACCTTTCCAAGCGAACGTTAGAATCTTTCTAATAACGGATCATTTATAGTTATTTCTTTTGGCTCACATATGGTGCAAATCATTGCCGATTGTAAGGAAGGGGGCTTAGCAATCAATCCAAAAATCAAATTCACCAAAAAAATCATTATTTTGGGCGAAGGGGGCGTCGGCAAAACCTGCTTAATTTCGCAGTATGTTTCGGGAAAATTCACAAACCGTACCGAGATGACCATCGATTGCGACTTCTTCAGCAAAAAAATTCATCTAACCACCGAATACATGGAAATAGATGGAATTCTTTCACTCTGGGACTTATCCGGACAAAATCAGTTCCGAAATATCATCGAGGATAACATGAAGGGGGCCCATGCAGTGATTCTTATGTATGATATGAGCCGCCTTATCACGCTCATTAAATTGAAGGAATGGGTTGAAAAATTGAAAGCGGGAAAGATCCCGCTCGATGGGAGAACGCCAATTATTATCGTTGGTACAAAGAAAGATTTATTCAATCCATCCGAAAAGGACAATGGGCAATTCAAACAAGATGAATATCTCGAAGAAATCAAGAAAGAATGTAGAGTGAGCGCATATTTCGAAACATCCAGTTTGAAAGGGGAAAACATTGAGGAGCCATTCGATTTTCTGATTGATTATTTCATCGGAGAAGCGTTAAAAAAACATTAATGTCGAAGCGAAACTTACATTTCGGTTGCTTTATATCGCTCCAACTTAAAAATTAATAATGGAGAAGCGAAGCTGGAATTGAATTAAGTTCATCTTTTTTCCGAATTATTTTTTCTTACGCTCTCAATAGCAGCAATCAGCTCTTCAAACGTGTACGGCTTCTTCAAATATGCATCAACGGGTATTGAAGAGGAGAGAACGGTTTCTTTATTGTAGCCGGAAGTTAAGATATATTTTGTGGTTGGTGAAATCTGCTTTAACATGCGGATACATTCAAGGCCATTCATGAATCCGGGCATGATAAAATCAATGATTACGAGATCCGGCATCTTTTCCATGGTTTTAATTTTTTCAATTAGGGATTCACCGCATTTGTCGCTTGAGATATGCGCTTTGCACTCCGAAAGCATTCGTGTGAGCATATTAACATTAAAAGTATCATCATCTATAATAAACACAGAGATATTTGACAGATCGGGTTTAATGATTGAACTCAACTCGTTGGAAGCAGAGGAAATTACATCTACCCGTGGGAAATACATTTTAAAGGTTGATCCCACACCAACATCGGATTTCAAAGAAAGATAGCCATTATGTTCTTGGATGATCGAAAGTGAAATTGCAAGGCCAAGGCCTGTTCCTTTCTCTTTGGTGGTGAAATAGGGATCGAAAATTTTCGCGATAATCTCTTTCGGAATCCCACTTGCATGATCTTTTACCTCAATTACCAAATACTCACCCGGGACAATTTGCGAAATTAAAGTTTTTGATTCATCACTTTCGTTAATTTGGTTCGAGTCTTTTGCTGAAATGGTTTGATTGTAGACAGAAATCTCGATTATCCCACTACTCTCATATGCTTCATCTGCATTGATGACCAGATTTTGGATGACTTGAGATATTTTCATTCGATCGCCGAAAATCGTACCAATATCATCGGAAATTCGATATTCGGCTTTAGATTTTCTTCCTCTCAGCGAAAAATTCACGGTTTCTTTAATCAAGGTCTCGATGTCGGAAATAAGCTCTTTTTTAAAAGGAGTCTTTTTAGTATAAAGCAGCAATTGTTCTGTGAGATTTCGGGCCCGTTTCGCGGCTTGAAGCATCTCGTTTATAATTTCGGTATCTTCATTATCATTGCCATTGTTATCATTGCCATTGTTATCATTGCCATTGTTATCATTATCATTCCTATTTTTATTGCCCCTACCGCTTTCTTTCAACGAAAGCAAAGAAAGATTGCCCATAATAGAGACAAGAATATTATTGAAATCATGAGCAATCCCGCCGGCTAGAACCCGGATCGATTCGATTTTCTCTTGAGTAATCAGCATATCCTTCGTCTTCTGCAACTTTTCGTATTGATCTTGCTGCGCTCGAATCGTTGATAGTAACACCTTTGAGATTACCATTCCAATAAAGAAGGCACAAATCATACTTGGGATTAAAATGGTCATATTATTTACAAGGGCTATTCCATTTACATTCTCTACGTTATTTAAGGTAAAATGGCCAAATATCAACATCAAAAGAATATATACCGAATCGATAAATAAAAACACGAATAACTCTCGATGTTTCAAGAGAATGGAAACCATTATCAAAATTAAACCGAGAAGAGATGCGCTATATGCAGAACTCGTTATGTATGATTGATAAATGACAAGAAAATTTATAGAAAATAGACCGACTCGAACTGCATAGTGATAATAATGCTTGTGGGCCCAATATATCAATAAACAAAGAAAAAGCATTTGGAAACTGAAGAATAAAAAATTGCTCGGCCATAGAAGCGAAAGAAAGCACCCGAATGCGCTTGCGATTAAAGCCGAGATTAGAAAGAAGCGAAAAATTCGCATTTGATAATGCTCCAAATCCGGAAACCCATCATTTTCTGTAGAAGAAAAAAAGATTGTGCTGAACATATAATTTCTGAATGTACGAATTTTATTTTAAAGTTTTGGAGAGATCAATTTCTCCTTTTCATGGTCTGGGGCAAATTTGAAAATAAAAAAAATCTACGGCCTTTTGGATTGCAGAAGCGTTTTCTATTCTTCTTTGGACCTTGATTTTGTTTTGGAAAGTCTCCAAGGAATGATCCCGATTGCGACTGCCATACCCGCGAAAGCCAAAATGGTGATGATCCAGCGCTCGGTGAATTTATTCGGCACTCTTGTGTCGCTCATAATTGGCCACCCATGTGTGTAAACAGGTCTCCTATTCAACCACAAATCTAAGACCAAAATCAATAATTCGTAGGAATATTCATCGTTGAATCCGTTGAAGGTGTATGTTAATTCGACATCTTTCGAGAGATCTTCATGTAATTTTATGAACATGTCGGGAGTCCACGGATCCGGGATTTCTTTTCCGTTTTGATCTTTGCTCGGTGTGGCATTCTTGTGCCCGCTCATTCCAAAGAGGGTTCCGTTTGCGAACAATTCGTGCATAGCCCACATACCGATTTTGTCGAACCCTGCATATTTCATGATACGCAATCGGGTTAAAACATCATCGTAGCTCGATCGCATCGTGACTGCGTAAGGTACAGAGCGATCTCCAAAATGGTAGTTCATGTCTTGACAGTAGGCGTATACGGAATGATTGGAGCCTCTTCCGGATTGATAAATCATTGCCGCGATGTATTCCCAATTGTTCGGCGGGACGATCGAGATTTTGAAGAAATCTTGCTGCGCGTCATCGAGGTCGACGGTATCAAAGAGATGGAACCCGAAAAATGCGCCGGAGACTTTCTCACCGTTCCTTCTCAATTCATCCATAAAGTCCAACAGCCGCTTCTGGCCGAGCATGTGGTTGTTTTGACCGCTCCACCAATTCAAAAGCAATTCATTTGCATCAATCGATGTAGTGCGTTCCAAATCAATCACGAGGGAGCGGTAAGTGTGCGAGATATTGTAGGCAGCAAGCCATGCTTTCATTTCTTTATAGACCTTCTTGAATTCTTCGATATTATCATCGTGAATATATTCATCTCTGTAGCCCAATACAGAAGAATCAACAATGGGCATTAAATCCATCACAATACCCGCGTTGTATAATTGTATCATGATATTGGCGACCACGGGTGCATAGGTTTGATTGAAGATCTCCCGCACCAGCGGAATGGTGACCGAGATATTGATTCCCCATTCATTTTGTTTGGAATTAATGGTCGTCATCATATTGAGGATTTCCGGCCATGCCAGCCAATCCCAATCTTTGCTCATCTCCGAGCCGTAAGCCCAATTAATTTCGATGATGTCCTTCGAATGATTTTCCACCTTTACAGTAACGGGCATGCTTTCAAATGGGCTGGGCATTGCAATGATGGCACCCGAAACAATTAATACAATAGCGATCGTTGCCATATGCTTTACCACATATTTGCGATCTTGTCGGTATTTCTCCCGCTGTTCCTTTCTCTTTTCCTTTGTCGTTTCCATTATCGAAAGAATCGAAAATACATTGAGAAGCGCGAACACAATGTAGAAATAGTTGATAATTGCGAGGAATGCATAAAAGAAGGCGCAGATTGCAAAATAGCCGATAATGAACCCGAAATGGTCTTGCTTGTGGAGCGACCACCACCCGAGGAAGAACAGAATGAGCAGTCCGATAAATATCGGCAAAAATATGGTGAAATCAATCGCTCCCCTTGTTATAAGCAGATAGAAGCATGCCCATCCGATTGCAAACACGGTCAACGCCGAGCTGAATAGATAGGTGATAATCGGAAGTTTGATTCCGATCAGTAGTGAAGCAACGTCTTTTTTGTTCAATAGCGTATTCAGCCCATCCACCACCGCGGAGGGTGCTGCAATAACAAGCACCAAGACCAAAATGAGGCGTTCCACTACGGAGAAAGTCAATTTATCTTTTGGGCCCGAGCCGATTCGAATCATGTTATCGAGGCTCAGAATGGACCAAATCATATCTCCAAAGATTGCAAAGATAAAGATCAGAGCGACCATGAATACAACAGCACCCGCTTGCTCCTTTTCCGATTTTTGCATGAGAATTGCGCCGTACAGCATACATCCGGTTGCGATGAGAAAAATTATCATCGGAAATGCGGATTGCATGAACATGCCGTAGACACTGGCTGCAAACAATAGGATTGAGGACACGAGAGAGGGCAAATGCCGAAACTTTCTTGTCTCGTCCATGTTTATAATTTATTTACTTTGAATTTATAATTTTCAGTGAAAAACGTGATTAGTCTCAAAAGAAGAAATTCGATAAAAACGGCTATAAACAACAGAATGAGGAAATATCAAATTAGCAAATATGAAAATATTAAAAAATGAGAGAGAACCCGTCATTTCCGCAGATATAAGCAAAAGATAGGGTAATTGCAGCATATTATTTTACATCTTTAATTAGGAAATCTTGAATCAATAAAACTTGAATCAACAAATCTTGAATCAACAAATCTTGAATGATGAATTCGGAGATATCTACGAGAGGATCCAATCTATATGTTTCAATTATAAAAGTAAAACGGTCAACGAGGCATAATTTTTATGTTATTAATGAATTATTAGTTTGGTTCCGGATTAAAACGAGATCGAAATGAAATTTCTAAAAAGATTCAACGGATGAATTTGAAAATCATGTGGCTATTTCGATACTTTGAACATATATTTCGAATTCACAATAGGTTCTGTTTGAATAAACAACTATTGAGGAAAAAATTCTGCCGTTTTGAACATAATTTTTTTTCTTCAAGGACTTTAAATATGTCCCGTTCCTTTTGTGAGTAACGCAAGAAATCAGTTTTGTGTATTTCAATGGTCAAAAAATCGAACCCGATCAGAAATGCCGCATTCATTGTGGCAAAGCGGATCCGTCGAAGTCCTGTGATTCGCATTCTGATCTTTGTCATCGCGCTCACGCTGATTTCAGGAGCCTTCTTCTCGTGGTACGAAGGAGTTCCCTATTTCAAAGGGGTGTACTGGGCTTCGGATATCTTCGCAAATTTGGGCACGGGCATAGTCCAACCCCAAGATGATACCACATTTTGGGTAGCGATTATTATGATGTGGCTGGGGCTTGGAACCACATTAAAATTCGTTGAAAATGTGTATAAACAAGTGAGAAGTGGAGAAAAGAAGATGGTAAACTATTCAAACCACGTAATTTTACTTGGTTGGAACCGGAAGATGCAATATTTTGTCACGCATCTTTCCAAATCAAATTTTGCGCAACAAAATTTTGTTTTGCTTGCGAATTTAACAAAGAGACCTTACGGGCTTCCTGCGGATATTGATTTTGTTCAAGGAGATCCGCAACAAACCAAAGATCTATTGACGATTAACGCAGAAAAGGCAAGTAGAGCCATGATAATGATGGAAAACGATGCCGATACAATTATGACCGCTATGACGCTTCAATCAATAAATGAGAAAGCCATGATTACTGTTAACATTCAAGAAGAAGAGAATATCAAATTGTTCAAGCGAATCGGTATCGAGGACATCGTGTGCGACGAAGTGATAGCAGGTTCCGATATTTTAGAATCATATAATAAATGCAACGGCTGTGTGTAAACGTTAATTCATTTTTCTTCATTTAAACTAAGATTAATTTTTTGCATATCCGGTTTTCTTTCTAATTTTCAAAAGAAGTTTCCGTGGGCAGAATTATCCACGTTCTGATTTCGGTGTGGATATTCTTTGGGAATGCCCCGTTGTCCCTATGCTTTTTTTGATTTTTTTATGTTTAGGCTTATTCGCTTATTCGCTTATTCGTTTATTCGTTTATTCGTTTATTCGCTTATTCGTTTATTCGCTTATTCGTTTATTCGTTTATTCGTTTATTCGTTTATTCGTTTATTCGCTTATTCGCTTATTTGGATTCCAACGGAAATCAAGTGAGTGAACTTCGATAATGCTCCGGCTATAGAACGGAAATTCGTTGGATACTTGAATTGGCCGATAACATGCAGATCATATCCGGAGTTTTATTTCAATTCTGATTTTTTTTAAATATCGGAGTAAAAATTGCGCAACCGCAATCGCAACCGATTCAACCCATGGGGATCTGCGAACGGAGTAAAAATTGCGCAACCGTTTCGAGAAAATTAGTTTCAGCAGCCGGATCAAAAGATTGCGCAACCGATTCAAGAAAATTAGTTTTCGAATAATGGCGAGGCGACATGCACACAGAATCAAGAAAACTAGTTTGTGAACGGACCTTGGTTTTTCGAGATCGCATCCATAATTTTATTTCTGAAATATAAAAGAGTCGTTTAAAAGAAATTCGATACTATATGGCGCGTGTTCACGATTGAATTCACCGGGCCCATCGATCTCAAAAAAACCTTCGAGTGCGGGCAATATTTCTTGTGGAAAACGGATGATACCTTTACCGCTTATTATTTTTCGATTGATGAAATAGCGATGAAATCGAGTCCGATTTCTGATAATAAAATTCGGATTTGCGCGACAGACGAATCCCACGCTGCGCAAACCAAAATACGGGCATTTTTCCGAGCGACCGATGATTACCCGACGATTCTTAAATCGATCAAAATTGATCCGCTGATGGAAAAGATCGTGGAGTTCGGGTCAGGGTTGCGTTTGTTGAAGCAGCCGGCCTTTATGTGTACCGTTTCGTACATTCTTTCGCAGATGTCGAATATTCCGAAAATTAAAAAGAATTTAGAGTCATTTTGCGAGAAATTCGGCAAAACGACGGTAATCGACGAACAACCCGTTTTTTTGTTCCCCAAAAGGACCGATATTTGTGTTGATGGCCCGGACATCTTTCGTGAATTGAAATACGGCTATCGTGCGGAGTATCTATACAGACTTTTATGCAATTATCCGTCGATTCTTGATGCTTGCGAGCTCGTTCCCAAGACTAATCGTAATGGCTCCCAAACTCTCGAATGTGAACAAATCAATAAGGAGTTAATGAATATCTTTGGGGTTGGGCAAAAAGTGGCGGATTGCATCCAATTATTTTCATTTGGCGATACGCGGCTGTTTCCGGTCGACACATGGATGCAGAAATTTATGCAAAAATATTATTGCACGCAAGATCAAAAAACTCCCGTTCAAATTCGCAAGCGTGGGCAACAGCTCTTTGGTGAGTGTGCAGGATATGCGCAAGAATTCAT
>CAZUTM010000069.1:0-22305 GCA_964623665.1 uncultured archaeon | reverse complement strand
GGCAAATTGTATTTTGAAGGATTCTCGGGATAGACCGACACAATTTTCGTTCCAATGATATTTTTAGAACCTAATATGCCGGGCATCACCAAAGTTAAACCGGGTGTGGGTTTTGTCAACGATAGTCGTTGTGGAATAACCGCGGTTCCTTGACTTAATTCCTTAAAGACTTCTTCAACAAGATCAATCGCTTGCTCAGCCGATAAAAGGCTTTGGACTTCTGATTCTGAAATGGTGCGCATCGCAAATGAAATAAAGATTTCACACTTTTTCTATTTGATGCCCGCGCTTTCCGAATTTGAAATTATCGATGCTCTCCAATTATTTTCGTTGTCATTGATAGCAAGCAAAATATTAACCAAAACTTCCGCCTATTACAAATTTTTAAGCACGGGCCCTACCGTTCCCCATTTATTTTTGTATTTACAAGAATCCTCTGCCCCTTTATTCTTTGAAGAGTTAAATACCCTGAAAAAGAATCATTTGATCTTGGAACAAAATGAAATTATCACTCCGAATTTTAAAAACATACAAAATTTTTTAATTTTTCATCTAAATGACATGGATTGTTCCGAGAGTGTAAAAAATAAGCGTTTGGAGCGTTTCTCTGAGCTCATCAAGTATTTTTCAACCGATAAACAACATGAATTTAATACCCAAAGCGTTCATTTTCAACATGCATGGACGATTGAATCGAAATCAGGCTTTAAGAGCAAATTGCACTTGCCGCCCACTACGGCCGACCTTCCGCAACGAAAATTACGATTCATTCATAGCCAATTTGTGTTTGAAACCTCCTTCATTTCCAAAACCGACCAATTCAAGGTCGAGGGTTTATATGAAGCGATATATTTAACACTCAAAAATATACTCGGCTTGGAGATTATTGAGTTTTACTCATGTGAGGAAAAAAATCGATGTTTCGAGGAGATTCGGGGCTATTTTTCAAGAAATTTTGATTCGATAATCTTAGAATACTTATTTGGCACCGCCTTTCCAAAAATAAAAGTAAAAACTACAACCGAACAAACCAACAATTCGATAGGTTTCGATTTAAAACTAATTCTCAAAGTAGAACAATCGGAGTTGCCTATCTATGGAAAAATTTCGAACATCGATGAAAAAAATTCGCTTATATTTTTCGTATGGTCAATGGAACCCGAATATCTTCAACGTGTTTAATCGGTTTATGATTTTTTCATTCTAATTTGATGAATTAACCAATTTCTGATTTGGGTTTAGGCATATACATAATTTGGCAAGAATTAACGCACGCTAAAAGGCTTATTTAATTACGAAAACGGAAAAACATTAAATTCTTTGAAAATCGGCAACGCTAATCGCAATTTATTTAAATTTTGAGGGTGAAATAGTATTCGTGAACAAAAATGAGTAAGGAGCTCACGCTTGAAGAAAAGGAAATGACCAAACGGCAGAAACTTATAGCCGGATGGGATCAAGCCGCGCTTAAAAACTCGACCGTATTTATTGCGGGGGTTGGCGCGCTTGGATGCGAGATCGGAAAAGATTTAGCGTTGTGCGGAGTGGGAAAACTGATATTATGTGATTTGGACACCATTGAAACGAGTAATCTATCCCGACAGATGCTCTTCTATAAGGGCGATGAAGGGCAACCCAAAGCGAAAGTGGCTGCAGAAAGGTTAAAGAAAATGAACCCATATTGCGATATCGAGTGGTACCATAAACCGATTCAAGAACTTCCGATGTCTTTATACCAATCATGTGATGTTATCATCGCGGCCTTGGATAATGTCAAAGCACGGATGGATCTTAACACTATTTGTCTGAAATTAGGAAAACCGATGATCGAGGGAGGAACGGTCGGAATGGAAGGCCATGTTCAAGTGATAATCCCGGAGAAAACCCGTGATGTGAACGGGAACCCGATTCCTTTTGGGAATATTGATGCAATAGTTGAAAGCCTTGCTTCGGAAAGAATATCCGCGCTTGACGAGACTCAATATGCCGATTACTTCGCTGCGCAGCAGAAAATTATGGAATTAGAAGAAGAAATCGAGAAATTAAAGGAAGCAAGCATTTATCCCGTGGAAACCAAAATAAAAGATGAAGTTCGAGAGGAAGTTATGCAAAATCAAGCAAAATATCTTAACCATACACCATGTTATCGATGTGCAGTGCCCGTGCCTCCACCCGCCGGAAAAGGGGTTGCTGCATGTACCCTTAAAGGCGTTCCGAGAACGAGAGATCAATGCGTAATTAAAGGTGAAGTCACTTTTCAGAAGGAGACAGGCAAACCCGCCAACCTCGATTCATTTGAAGATATGAAAAAGGTCTGGGAATATGCCAGCAAAGAACTGGTCGAACTTCGAGAGCGTGTGTTAAAAGAAAACATCGTTGAAGGAGAGACATCTCCCGAGGAGATCGAATCGATTAAGCAGAACCTCATGAAAACCTTTCCCGACCTTGAAATCGCAGACATGGAAAATATTTTAGGAAATAAAATCCCGGCAGTTCAAACGGTGTCTTCTATAATCTCTTCCATCGAATCCCAAGAAGCATTGAAGATAATCTTCATGATGAAGGGTCGTACCGTAGGCCCAATCATGGATCCGCCCTATATTAATTATAATGGGGTGTTCGGCCAATTCGATCCGGTTCCCATGCAGCGAAGAGAAGATTGTGTTGCTTGTGGTTCTCGCGTTGGACAAGAAAACATCAATATCGTGGTGGATCCGGAGGCAACCGTTGGCGATTTATTCTTTGCTCTTCAACAAGCAAAGTATTCCATAAAACTCGGAGAATGGATTGTCACAAACCCGATGAATAAATCTTTCGTGTATAATCCCAAGTTTGAGAAAGGGAAAACAGAAAATCAGAAATTGAAGGAGTTTGGCATCGGTGAACTCAACGAACTGACCTTTACCATGCTTGGACAAACATCCAAAGAGGGCGAAATCCATCAATACAACGTGATAATTAATTATCCGAAAGAGAAATAACATTACGTTTGGGAGCACCACACAATAATGGAAAGCGATATTCCTCTTAGAATAAAACAGCAAATTTCAATTAAAAGTAATTCAGTATGAAGTTCCCCTAAAATTCTTTTTTCTTTTCGATTAGATTCAAATGAGAAAGCTTCTTATTCGTTTCGCACCCCGTAAGGGTATGAAGAAACTGAAATTTGGAGTTGTTGGTTGCGGAGGGCAAGGCGGAGGGTGGGCAAATTATCTTGCAAAAGACCCTAACGTGGAATTGGTAGCTCTCTGCGATATTGATGCGACAAAATTGAACAATCTCAAGAAAAAGTTGGGTGTTAATTACGCCACCACAAATTTCGATGAATTTATCGAACAGAAAATGGATGCAATCGTCAACGCAACTCCGCATTATTTGCATGCCGAATACTCGATTCGAGCCTTAGAATCAGAGAAACATGTGTTTGTAGAAAAACCCATGGCGATCACATTGCACCAATGCGACGCGATGATTCGAGCCGCCAAAGAAAACGATGTGAAGCTGCAAGTCGGATTTCAACGAAGAATGAGTTTGGGTGAGAGAAAAATCAAAGAAGCGATTGATGCCGGTGCAATCGGGGAGATATTTCATGTGCATTTGGCAGCCAGATGGTATAGAAATGAGATGTATTTCATGACAAGTTCTCCGGTTAGAGAAGAGGATGGCGGAAAACATTGGCGCGGGGTTTGGAAAACGGAGGGTGGTTCCGCTCTGATCAATCAAACCATCCATCTCATTGATTTATTTAGGTGGTTCGGCGGGGAGATAAAAGATATACAAGCAAGTGCACACATCTGCCTTCACGAGTTCATAGAAACCGAGGATAACGTGGGTGCCGTGGTTAATTTCAAAAATGGCGCGATAGGAACCATTCAAGCGGGTGTCGTTTACGATAAAGAAAGCGACAGAATAGAGATTTACGGAACAAAAGGAAAAATCAAAATGGATGAAAACGGGGTCAAAATTAACGGAAAAGAAGTCACTAAAGAAGTCGAAGGAGATTCGGAAGGTCAAGAGGTCGCCACCCGTCCGATTATGCAGAACTTCATCGATGCAATTCTAAACGATGAACCGCTTGCATGCGATGGCTATGAAGGCCGAAATGCAGTAGAAGTTGTTCGTGGTATCTATATGAGTGTAATGAATAATGGTAAGGTCACATTCCCCGTGTGCGACAACGGATGTTTCCCGCGATTGCCGAACTATTACAAACCCGCATATTAATCATTTCCGAAACAAAATGAAAAAGAATTTTTTATAGCCGCTTTTTTCTCGAATTATGCAATGGGAAGATATGGATCCTTCCGTAATAATTATGGAAATCGGAAACGCATACAAATTAATTGAAGATTTCGTATCGCGAAATCCATTATCCAAAGATAAAAAAACTTTGGAGTCTCTCACGAAAAAGATAGAAGAATTGAACGCTATCAAAGAAGATCGCGCTCAGCTCAGAGATGCGGTGAAGAAAATTCTCAAGAAATTTCAGCAGATCATAAAAAAAGAAGTGATTCCCGAGATTTATTTTATGGTCGGACTTCACGGCGGAGTCATCATTGACAACCACGGCTATTGTGAATTCGATAGCCCCGAATTCGCCATGAAACGAGTAAATGAAAAACTGAAAAGTGCAATAAAACTTGGGTTTCCTTATAACGTAGAAATAGCGACGTCTACCTTGGAATGGGTTCATCAAAAATACCCGGAGTTAACGAAACAATTCGTTGATTTACTGACTCAAGGCCCGTTCAATTTTATCAACAACACATATTCACAGCCTTATTTACTCACCGTACAACCCGAATCGAACATAAAAGAATTCGAGTTCGGTCTGCATGCATGTAAACAAATGAATATTCCCATTGCTGCGTATTATGGCTCGGAAGCTTCGGTTCACCCTCAAGTACCGCAAATTCTTCGGGGATTCGGAATTGATAAATGTTCGTTAAGGGTAAGATTGCTCGGCGTTGCACCCACAACCACTAGCGGACACATTAAATGGGTCGGAACCGATGGAACAGAAATAGAATGTATCACGGATCAGTCTGGGGTTTTTAACGGTGAGATCTTTCATGGCACATTTTTCAGAGAGATTCCATCGTGCCTGTTTCAAGCGATAGCCCGGCCGTTTCTCAGATACATTATCTACTCTTCAATTGAAGATTGCGTAATGCCTCTGCCTTCATTCGATGCTGTAGCGCTTACATCGACGATTTCCGAATCTTCGGGGCAAGGGACAATTTTCGGGAATTTTGTAAATATCGAAAAACTGATGAACGCAATCCCAGTTGATGGAAAACATTCTTTTCCTTTAGATCTCTTTGATCTTGGATGGTACATCTTTCAATCCCAAGATCTATATGCTCTGGCTAAGAAAAACGAGTATCTGCTGTTGGCTTTAGAATTTCTTCATACATGTTCGAGCATAGATTTGCGGAATGAAATCGATGAATTATGGAAAGAGTTGCTTTTGACCCATGCTCACGATTGCTATGCGGTTCCGAATACCAAACCTGGAGATTATTCATATTCCCAATTGGATGCGGAAACATTAAAGTCCGTTAATATTCTCGGAACGAGAACATCCATCCGAGAGATCTGCCTAAACGTTCATAATAAAATCCAAAATAAGATACACGAACTCTCATACACCCTAATTTTCGGAAAAAACTATCAAAATAAAGAAACTAATCAAATTCCATTTAAAATTATTGTATTCAATCCATGTCAATATACCAGAAATGAAGTAATCGAAATCCAAGTGAATAATTATATAATGAATATAATCAAACAAAATTTAGATGATGTGGTAATTAGAAAGGATAATTCTGAAGTTCCTTTCTATCTTTCCGAAAGAGAAAATATTATTTTGATTCCGCTCGAAATGGATCCATTTGCTTTATTCAGCTTGGAGGTAAATCGATCGAAATCAGAGAAATCAATAAAGCAAAACGAAACTGAAAAGAACAAATACATTTCGATCGTTGATAATATGCTTGAAATTAAGGGCATGAACACGGATTCCTTAATTTTATCGTTCGATCAAAATAATGAAGATCCTTCAAAAATCTCGATTGAAACATCCGCTGAATCGAATTTTCATTTTGAAACCATTATAATCATACGAAATAGCAAAGAAATTCAATGCAAGATCAAAGTAATCATTAATAAAATAACCGGGAAACGGAGAATTCGGTTGGAAAATCAAGGGTTGAAGGAAGTTGGGATCACACTACCTCAAAAAATCCTGAAGATAATTCGAGATTTTCCGTTCGGAATCGAAGAAACCACCCGAAATCAAATCTTCGCGCTTAATTCAATTGCTATACTAATGCAAAATGATGTACTACAACTAATTCATAACAACTTTCCGGAATTTCGATTTGAAGAAGCCGCCAACAAAATCATCATGAAATTGTATAAAAATTTCGCTTCGGAAATCCATTTGGTGAAAAATAATCATTTTTCACAAGAAAACATGCAATTAGAAATTATGAAATCGATTACGCCGAATATGTATTTCATAAGTGTTGATCCGGTAATAATAAATCTTTCGGTTTTGCAAAATTTTAAAATTCCGAATGGGCTAATTATCTCGAATATCTGGCGTAATGGAGCAAAGAAGTACTTGAGAGCATATAATATTTCCGATAAAGAAATTGAATTGAATAATCAAAATTGGAAGGAATGCAATTTATTATTGGAAAACATTAAGATCGAAAATGCGGAGCTAAAAGCAAAAAGGATTGAAAGCAAGAAGATCATTACATTTGAGATGCAATGATCTCAAACTTCATTTTTGGGATTATGCAGGTTAAATGTCTTATTTTTTAAATTTTTCATTTTTATGAAAGAGAATTTTCAACAATTTTTTATTATTTTCATGTAAACCGAAAACGATAACGATAGTAATTATTTTCATTATTTTAACCAGATTTTGGTAGTGGATTCATTGAGGTACCTCAAAATTTCATTAAGTTGACTAGATCCCAAATTAAAATGACAATTTTTAAAAGTGTAAAAAATTAACATTTAGTTATCGGCATAAAACCTTTCTATATGGAATTTCATAAGAAATTACATTTGCTATTTATAAATAAAGTGCGCAATTTAATATGAAAAAGCATATAAAATGTGATACCCATGAGCGGAAATCCAAATCTAAATTTTGATATCAATAAGATTGAAAATATTGATATTATTTTCAAAGACCAATTGAATTCATTCCAGAAACTTAGAAATATGATAAAAGATCTGCCGATCATCCCCATTCAGCCCACTGGCTTATATAAAACGATATCGTATAAATCCATTGATGGAGGGATGATGGGGATACAATTTGAGCCGTTTGATTTGGATTTGGTGGAAATCGCAGATTCGAATGGAGATCACCGAATGAAATTTTTAGTTCCCGTCAATGAGAACTTAGAGAAGCACCATTTTGCGTTCATGGATGAAATCCAAGAAATTAAAAAATTTCGGGAACTCTTAAACGAATATTCGATTCTTAATTGCGTAAATTTTCTGAGCACAACCCAAAATGCTATGGATTTAGCCGAATGGGCATGTATCATGAATAATTTAGCAAAAGATAAAGATGATGAACTCTTGATCATGAAAGATGGATTGTTGCGAACAAAAACCTTCATGCCGCATATAAAGCAAAAAATTTTATCGATACTGAAAAACCACCCGCGAAGAAGATTGGTGGGCGTGGCTAAACAGTCGAAAGTGTTGAATTTAATCTCAACTGCTTTGATGCTCGAGAAGAAATTCAAATATGACGAAATAGGATTCATCGAAATTCCCGAAGAAATAGAAAAATTAGCGTACAAATACAAAGTGAATGTTGATCAATTCGCTTTCGGAAAATTATATGTGGCGAAATTATCTCCACGCTCAAACCTCTTGGTAACAATAGAAATCCCATTCAATAAAGAAGAGAATGAGCCGATTTATTCGACCAATGTTTTAAGAGAGATTATGGGCCATTTAGCCAAAGACTCTAAAGTCTCGTATCCAACGATAGGATATCCCCAAACAATTATGGTGGCCCATGAGAAAGCAGTTCTTACCGGTTTTACCGCATCCATATGGAGAGAAAAAATTATTGAAGCAATTGTGGTCCAAATCAAAGATCCGGAATTTCAAAATCTGATCCGTGATTCCTATTTAATACGACAAGCGATTGATCGATCAAATCTTGGAGGAGTGTGAAATGAATGAAAAAATAGGAGATACAGTTGGTATTTTTGTCGGATTAGAAAGTGCATCTTATGAGTATATTGGAAATGTGATTCTTCCATTTAGCGAGGATTTTTCTCCAAAAGTTGGAGATTTCCTTTTAATTAAAAGTTCCAGAAATGAATATAATATTGCCCGGGTGATGGATTATGTGCCCAAGGGAGAATTGACCACATTCATGGGTGAAAAATGGCTTGCGGACGTTGCCCTTTATCCTTCTGAAATCGGACTCGATATTAAAACGAGAAAAATTAGCTACCGCGTGAAAGTTAAATTATTAGGCAGGTTAAAGGGAGATTCTTTGAAATATTATCCCGGTGTTGAAACAATACCTCATATAACCAGTGAAGTAATCCATCCAAACGAAAAAATTGTTGAAGAAATATGCCATAGGGCTTTAGAAAAACAAGAACACGGCATCACCATCGGAAAATTTTGGCATAATCAGAAAATCGACATTCGATTTGATGTCAAACAACTGGTTGGAAAACGCTCTTTTATTTTTGCCAGAGCGGGGTATGGAAAAAGTAATTTGATGAAAATTTTAGCGTCCAATTGGAAATCGGATTATGGGGCATTGTTCATTTTCGATCCCGAAGGAGAATATTCAGTAACCGATTCAAAAGGGAAACCGGGTATTCTTGACAATATACCCGCAATACTAATAACTAGCAGATTGAAAATAAGAGAAAAAGTGGATAATAATGTCTATTACAAAATGAAATTCAATTTAAAAAAATTTTCACCGAATTTTATAATTCCAATATTGGTCGTCGAAGAAAAGCATGAGATGATTTTCTTTCAAAAATTGATGAGCCTAAGTTTTTCCCAATGGGGAGAACTGGTCGATGTGATCTCGGCCGATGGATGGAAAACTTCACCCGATAAAATTACTGCTATATTAAAAGGTGAACCGCAAGATAAACTGGATGAAAGTGTCGGCCCGATCCTCAATAATCTTGTGAATCCTATACAGAATCTTCATGATCCCGAGTCAAAACTTATAGATATCCTCGAATTGGGTGCAAAAAAAAATTGCCCCGTGATTCTTGACATATCATTATTGAACGCCCAAACTGCATTACAACTTTGCTCAATAATAATCGGCCATTTCTTCGGAAAAAATCAAGAAAAATTCATTGGAGGCAATTCTGAAGAGGATTTGTACCGGATTGTTTTTGTTGTTGAAGAAGCGCAATCAGTCATTGGAGCAAAAAAATCAATCTCGAAATTTATCGAGCTTGCAAAAGAGGGTCGTAAATACCAATTGGGTGGAATTTTCATCACACAACAGCCATCAAGTATAGCCCCCGAAATATTGAGTCAAGGTGATAATTTCTTTATTTTTCATATGGTAAGCAAAAAAGATTTATCCGCACTCCAGATCGCCAATGCTCATTATTCAAACGACATTTTGACCCAGATATTGAATGAACCCACTCCTGGTAAAACATATATGTGGAGTTCTCCACAACCTTTTGTCCTACCCATAAAAATTAATAGCTTCGAACAAGAAGTTAAACCAAACAATGCCCGTTTTGTGCAGAGTAAAAATAATCTTCTCGCGGACGTGGAAAAACAAGTGCAAGAATTCGAGAATCTTGAAGATCAAATTATTGAAAAAACGAAAAAGGCTTGTCAAGATAATTATTTGATTCTTAGCCAAAAAAATCTTGATGAAGATAAACGGAATTCAGTGACGCGTGCCGTTTTCAAAAGTCTTACCGCTCAAGAGAGACAATTTTTAGAGAATAAAGGGTACATTCAAAAAAACCGCGATGGAGAACCTTTTGCAATTAAAATGTCGTACTTTTTTGATTTAGTTTCAAAAATACGTAAAAAACATAATATTCCGGAGGTTTGATTGCGTTTTTCCTAAAGGCTTGATCTATGAGTTTTTACTCGATTTTCTTTTTAAATTAGATAATTATAATAAAGATGGCAACACCGAATATAAAATACCAGATTCACCCAAAACCAAATAAATTATTGTGAGAAACAATGGAAAAGCCAAATTATCGGTGATGGGAATCGGTTTTTCTGTTATTAAATCGATAATCAAATACACCGCAGCAGTTATTATGGCCCACAGCGGTCCCACAAAAATGATAACGCCCAAAGCACCGACCACGCCTGCTATTGTTCCTTCCCAAGATTTTCCATTCCACGAAAAACGATGGGTTCCCCAACGCATTCCGATTTGCGATGCCATGGTATCCGCAACAATCATTACCCAAGCAATTGCAAACACCGGAAAAGGGGGTAAAATAAATGCTGTAGCGGTGATTCCGGTGAGGAAAGGAGAGTAGGATCCGATATCATTGATTTCCTTTTCTTTGAGAAAGCGAATCACGGTATTCCGGCCGATAAACCAAAATTTTTTTGATCCACGCAAGAGATCAACATACCAAGCGATTACATGCGAAACGAAGAAAACGAGGACTTGAATGGTTTGCATCGTGGGCATTTCCCAATACCAGTTAGCTGGATCCACGCGGAATTCCGGAGTTATTCCCCATATTGTGCGATTGATGTCGTAGGCTAAGTGGGGGAGCGTTTCTACGGTCAATCTGGCGGTAAAGTAGCCGGCATAATATATGATTACAAGAAATGTAAAATGACATAATTTTCTACCTAAATCTCGAGCAATTTTAGATTGTTTTTGCTTATTCAAAATAATTCTATCCATTCTTTCATTTAAAGGTTTTATAATTTTAAATAGATAGGCGATTGCAGTCGTGAAAACGATAAGGAGCCCCCACCCATAGAAAACACCCATGGAAACAAAGAAAAAGGTATCACTAAATAGGTTTTCATATTTGATCGTTAAGCGCACGAAATATATAATATAATAGCAAATAATAATTTCGAAAACGGCCAATAAACTCATATCCAAATTGAATTTTTTTGTTTTAATTTGCGGAATAATATAGCGAAAGGATAGAATTGCGCCCATTAAAATTCCGCTCCATATTGCTGTGAATTCGGAAATAATCATAACTATCCAATAATGGAGCGTTAATAATTAATAAAGATAATGTTGGCTAAGAGGAGTAAAAAGAAAAATAAGAAAATTTGAAAATTAATTATTTCACTTCGATTTCTTCGAGGAGTTTAAAGAATTCGGTAAAAAGCATCGAAAGGATTTCGATAATTTTCGTTCCGGACATGGTTAACTTTTCTGATTTTGGTGCTTGTTTTAATACCACTTTTTCCTTTTCGTATTCTTTGGCCAGCGTAGATTTTTGGCTTAAAATCCGTGTTAGTGCGGCCTTTTCGGTGATCTCAATGATTACATCTCCGAATTGAAAATCTCCTCTCTTTGCGGATATCTCGCCTTCTTCAATAATAATATAAAAAGATGGTTCGCCAGCCACTAAAAATTGGAACACCAAATCGATATCTTTGGTTTGTCCTTCGATTTTCTCAGAGCTGTTTAGTACCGTTCCGAAAAACAACAGCACATCATCGAGGCTAGATTCTGAGATTTTGCCTTCTTTTGCGGCATCCTTTAGTTTTCGGAGAGTGGTTTTTTGTTGACGAGTAATTTTCATTTCCGTACCCTCTTTGTTTTGTTTAAAAAGCCGAAAATGTTTATTAATTTTTATAATTCCAGATTATGATTTGGGAGCCTTCCGGAGTTTATATAATTGAATGGGATGCCGATCTCTCCTAATAATTTAAAGATTACCGATGGAACAGTGAAATCTTGGGGGTACTGTTATCTGCCCAAAGAATGTTGAATTATTATTGAATTTCAACACATTTGAAGGGAATTGAAGCCATAAAAGCTTTTTCTGATTGAATTAGGAGAGAAATTGAGAAAATTATTTACAAATCGTTGGCTTTTCAAAAAACAGAGAATTATTTTATTGAAGTGATCAAAAATGAAGTTTGAAGGAATAACAAAAGAAAGAAATGCAGTTGCTGAGAAAGTTTTGGAAAAAATGACCCCGGATATAAAAGTTGCCCGGTTATTGTTTATGGATATCAATGGTATGGTGAAATCTTTCGAGATCAATGCGAATCGTGTTGAACACGCGCTTTTTGAGGGAGAAAGTTTCGATGGGTCATCAATTACCGGCTATGGGAGATTGGAAGAAAGCGATATGGTTGCGATTCCTGACCCAACAACGTTCACGATTATTCCGTGGGTAGATAACAATCGAGTCTGTTCTTTTATTTGTGATGTGTATAATCCAAACGGCACGCGTTATGAGGGCGATCCAAGATATATTTTACAGAGGGCGGTGAAACGGGCTTCCGATATGGGATATGTATTTAATGCCGCACCCGAGTTGGAGTTTTTCTTTTTGAAAAACGATGGGAAAGGGCCAGAAGCCCATGATATGCGCGGCTATTTTGATTTCGACCCCGGTGATGAGGGTGAGAAAATGCGGAGACAAATCGTGGTTTGGGCTCAAAACATCGGCATTCAAGTCGATACGGCCCACCATGAGGGTGCCAAAGGGCAACATGAAGTTGATTTTCGCTATGATCAGCCCATTCCCACTTCGGATCATGCAATGATGTTAAAGATGCTAATAAGAGTTGTGGCAAGTAAATTTGGGTATATTGGGACGTTTATGCCGAAGCCATTTTTCGGACACAATGGTTCCGGGATGCATATTCATCAGTCGCTTTGGGCGAACGGAGAAAACAAGTTTTACGATGCGGATGCACCCGGCAATGTATCTTCGATCATGAAAAAATTTATTGCAGGTCAGTTGAAATACGCCAAAGAGATGTGTGCGGTGTTGTGTAGTTGGCCGAATTCTTACAAACGCTTGGTTCCCGGCTATGAAGCCCCAATTTATATTGCGTGGGATTATAAAAATCGTTCGACTTTGATTCGCATTCCGAATTTCTTTGGGTCCGCGAATTCTACTCGCTTCGAGATTCGGTGTCCCGATGGTGCGGGGAACATCTATTTACAATTAGCCACGTTGTTGCAAGCCGGACTTGAGGGGATAGCCTCTTTGAAAGATTCAGATTTGCCTCCCCCGGCCAATATGAATGTGTTCGAGTTATCCGAAGAAGAGAAGAAAGAGAAAGGGATTGAAAACCTTCCGGGATATCTGTCTGAAGCCCTTGAACATTTTGAGCGTTCCGAATTTATGAAGCGTGTGCTTGGAAAATCAGCGTTTATGTCCTTTTTAGATGCGAAAAAGAAAGAAAGCGACCTTTACCGACAACAAGTGTCGCCTTGGGAGTTAGACCGATATATCAACCGGCTCTGAATAGGCTATAAATAATGTTTTTTATTTTGTTTTTTGTTTTCTATCTTTTCCCTTGCTCGATTATCGAAACAACAAGAATAAAATAAAAGAAATGATTAGAGCAATTATGGCACACTTTTCGGTTATAGAAGGCGGAATTACAGCAGTTAAAGGGTTTCAAGCAACCGGTGCAGCGGTCGGAATTAAACCGGGCAAAATGGATATGGCCATCATTTTTAGTGATACGCCATGCTATGCAGCAGGTGTATTTACCACAAACTTGGTGCGTGCTGCACCGGTACTATGGTCTCAACAAATTTTAAATCAAGAAAAGAAATTTCGGGCAATTATTGCAAATAGCGGAAACGCAAACGCTTGTACCGGCGAGCTAGGAAAGACCCATGTGAAAATGGAAGCAGACAAATTGGCTCAATTGAAAGGAATCAATCCAGATGGCATTTTTGTCTGTTCAACGGGAGTTATCGGCGTTCCATTGCCAATTGACACGGTTTTGAAAGGAATTGAAACGACCTCAAAATTGTTAGGGTCGACTCGAGAACACGGTGCACTTGCAGCCAAAGGCATTATGACAACGGATACAATTCCGAAAGAAATTGCGGTAGAATTCAACATTTCTGGGGTAACGGTACGAATCGGTGCAATTGCGAAAGGAGCTGGAATGATTCATCCGAATATGGCGACGATGTTGGGGTTTATCGTTACGGACTGCAATATTTCTCCTCATCTGATGCAAAAAGCACTTTCGGAAGCCACCGAAAAATCGTTTAACATGATCTCTGTGGATGGAGATACTTCTACAAATGACCAAGTAACGATGTTGGCAAATGGGCTCGCCAGAAATTCATTCATCGAAAAAGAAAATCAAGATTATTTAATATTCAAAGAGGCCCTTGATTATGTCGCCCAATTTTTGGCGAAAAAGATAGCATATGATGGTGAAGGTGCATCGAAATTTTTGGAGGTCCATGCGAAAGGTGCCAAGGACTACGAAACGGCTCGGACCATCGTGAAATCAGTGATAAAATCTGTTTTGGTAAAATGCGCGTTCTTTGGAGAAGATGCCAATTGGGGCCGGATATTATGCGCAATGGGATATTCTGGTGCCAAATTCGATCCTTTAGGCGTTACCATCCAATTTGTAGGAGGCAATAAAGAAATCACGTTGATGGAAAAAGGGGTGCCCATAAAATTCGACGAAGCATTGGCAAAAGAGATTCTGAAAAACAAGGAGATCCGCGTGGAAATCACCCTTTTTGAAGGAAAAGCCGAAGCCACCGCATGGGGCTGCGATTTGACTCACGAATACGTAAATATCAACGGGCATTACCGCTCCTAACAGAAATCAAAATTGCAATCCTTTTTTAAAATCCACTTCTTTTTTCCCATGATCTCGATGGTGTCTTTGAGAATAGCGGAGCTAAAAATCGAAAATATTTCTCTTGTAAATAGAGAACTTAAAAGCGATACTCCGATGGATTATGAGGAACATTTTCGACTGCAGCAAGCGCTCAAAGAAACCGTGTTGATTGCATGGTTGGAAAATAATAATGAAACGAACCAACTGATACCTATCGGCCGAATGTTGATAATCTGGGATGGCGAAATGGATCTGAGAAAAGTGGTTGGGAAAGTACCCAATGCGGAGAAATATCGATCGGTTCCTGCAATAATGAGATTTTGGATAAAACCGGAATATCGATCTCGGGGATTCGGCTGGCAGATGCTTCTTTTCGCTCAAAATTTGACAATAAAAAGAGGATTCAATAAAATCTCCTTGGCGGTTTACGAGGACAATCCTAAAGCCTTAACGCTCTATAAAAAATTTGGATTCAAAGAGACCGATGTTCCTGTTTTCATGTTAGAGCCTCCTTTCTTTTTTGAAACGCAAAGCCACTATGATAAAAGCAAAGTAATGCGTTATTTGGTAAAAGATCTCACGGAATAGCCCTATTGCAAAGCCTTTTATTGAACGCAAGCTGTTCTGCACACATGACTAAAAATCAAGAATGGACCGAACGCGGAAAGAAAGTCGTAATGAATACGTACGGTCGGTATCCGCTAGCATTTGTGAAAGGCGAAGGAATGTACCTTTGGGACGCGGATGGAAAAAAATATTTGGATTTTGTCGCCGGGATTGCGGTGAATGCGCTCGGTCATTCCGATGCACAATGGGCCGAAGAAATCTCAAAACAATTGAAAATATTGCAACATACAAGTAATCTTTATTGGATTCCGACCCAAGTTGAATTAGCAGAGATGTTGGTTCAAAACAGCGGGTTTAATAAGGTCTTTTTCTGTAATAGCGGTGCAGAGGCGATGGAAGCGAGTATTAAACTTGCGAAGAAGTACTCGTTCACGAAATACGGCGAAAAACGTAACGGAATCATCACCATGACGAATTCATTTCACGGAAGAACGATGGCTACCATCACCATGACAGGTCAGACGAAATATCAAAAAGGGTTCAATCCGCTATACCCGGAAGTATCATATGTCCCCTATAATGATCTTGAATCGCTCAAGAAAGCCGTTAATGAGAACACATGCGCAATTGTGTTAGAAATAATTCAAGGTGAAGGGGGAATTAGGCCCGCAACCAAGGAATTCGTACACGGTATTCGGAAATTATGTGATGAGAAAGATATTTTAATGATTGTTGATGAAGTGCAAACCGGTGTGGGTCGAACCGGAAAACTATTCGCACACCAATTATATAATGTTCAACCGGATATAATGGGCTTGGCAAAAGGGTTGGGCGGAGGAATCCCCATCGGTGCGATGCTTGCCGTTGATAGGGTCGCGGAGGTTTTTCAACCCGGAGATCATGCTTCCACGTTCGGCGGGAATTATATTGCAACCGTAGCAGGAAAGGTCGTTTTGGATCGTTTGCTGAAAGGTGGGCTCTTAAATCATGTTGAAGAAATGGGCTCATATCTCACGAAAAAACTAAATGAATTAAAAGCACGAAAAACCAAAATTGTGGATGTGAGGGGGCACGGATTGATTCAAGGGATTGAAATCTCCGAGAGCGCGGGCTTGGCTAAAGAGCTGGTCAATAAGGCTTTTGAGCATGGCCTATTGTTAGTGGCCGCGGGCGATAGAGTCGTGAGATTTGTTCCACCGCTTATTGTGGAAAAGAATCATATTGATGATTTGGTTTCCATCTTGGATAAAATTATTGAATAACCCTCGAGTGCTGAATTTTCCTTTTTTTCGGATATTAATAAAAAGCGAAAAGCAAAATTAAAAAGCAAATAAAAGAATAATAGATCATGCTCAAAATACTTAGAGTTCATCTTGAATCTGAAAAGGTCAGCGAGGAAAACGTTGAAAAGGGTTCTTTATATGATATTAAGGCGGGAAAAGCACTTATTTCATCGATCATAATCAACGAAATTCCCCCCAAAGATTCCCCGCTTTCTGCTTCAAATAAATTGATTATTGCATGCGGATTCCTATCGGGTACAGCGGTTCCGAATTCGGGAAAAATATCAATAGGAGGAAAAAGTCCACTTACGGGTGGGGTAAAAGAAAGCAATGTTGGTGGCCGCGCGCCGTGGTTTATCGCACGAATGGGGTTCAGAGCGATTATCGTCGAAGATATTGCTAAAGAATGGAAAATTTTAATTTTGGAAGAAGGAAAAGCGAGATTGGATTCTGCTGATGAGGTCGTTGGAAAGAATAATTATGAAACCGTGAAATTATTGCTTAAAAAATACGGTGAGCGGGTGGGTATTTTCAGTATCGGCATAGCCGGAGAAAAAATGTTAAAAGGCGCATCCATCGCATCATGCGATTTGGAAGGCTATCCGAGTCGGCATGCTGGAAGAGGTGGATTGGGGGCCTTAATGGGTTCAAAGAAATTAAAAGCAATCGTAGTGGTACCGCCCAAAGAAAATAAGATAACATATACTGATAAAGAATCTTTCTTAAATAATGCAAAAGATTGGTTTAAAGAGCGCCATGAAGCCACTCGATGGTTCTCCAAAATGGGAACCAATGTTGGTCTATCTCTCATCAATGAGCATTACGGATTGCCCGTAAAAAATTTCAGATTGGGGAGATTTGAAGCTGTTGAAAAGGTCAGCGGAGAAGCGCTGAATGCAATCCTTACAAAGCGAAATGGAAAATTCGGTATTGCTTGTTCATATGGTTGCGCTATTAATTGCTCCAATATTTATTTAGGCCCAAATGGGGAGCATATCACTTCAAGTTTAGAATACGAAACCGTGGCAATGAACGGCCCGAACCTTTTAATCGATGATTACGATCTTATTGCCCAATTAGACCATCTCGAAGACGATCTCGGCTTGGATACTATTGAAACGGGAGCCGCATTGGGAGTACTGATGGAAACGGGAATAATTCCTTGGGGAAACGAAGGCGGTAAAAAAGCATTGGAAATCCTTCCTAAAATCGCAAATAACGACGACCTTGCACTCGCAATAGGAAATGGAGCGGAGGCGGTCGGAAAGAAATTTAATATTTCGAGAGTTCCAACGGCTAAAGGGCAAGCATTTCCTGCTTATGATCCCAGAAGTTTCAAGGGCATGGGAGTTACTTTCGCAACAACTCCAATGGGAGCAGATCATACGGCCGGTGCAGCGGTCTATGGAAGAAAGGCATATTCCAGTAAAGAATATGGAGATGTTCACGATGCTGCCCATAAAATCGAATTATCAACTGAATTACAGGTATTTAATTATATAATGGACTGTATGGGTATGTGCTATTTTGTCGGGCCATCCTTTGAAAATTCAATTAAATTGGCGAAATTCATCAATTGGTACCATGGATGGAATATCGACGAAAACTTCCTTATCAATTTAGCAAAGGAAATGCTTGTTAAAGAAACCAAATACAACATCGAAGCCGGGCTCCCCCAAACGAACAAGTTGCCGGACTTTTTCAAAGAACCCATTCCGGGCACTAATCGAACATTCGATGTAAATCAAGAAGAATTGGATAAGGTTTGGAAACAATAGGCAAGTAGCGAATCATACGCGATTGCTGAAAGAGAGAGATATCGCAGTTCTAATCAAAAGTCTCTGCGGGATTAGTTCTTTCTCACTTTATTTTTTCTATTTAATCAACAGATAGAAAAAGGAAACATGTGAGCGGAACAGATTTTTTAAAAAAAAAGCATATATGTGAACCGGTAAAAAAGGGAGCGAGAACGAATTAAAACCAAATGGTTTTTTTGATATACGCTAAATATTCGTTGAGTTCTGCTTGTTTCTTATCTGCAGACCATCCAAGATAGTTTGCCATAATGGTTGCGATCTTTTCTCCGATTTCTTTTTGTTTATGATGCCAAACGTGCAATTGAATCTCGGTGCGTCGGAGCATGATATCAACAAGTTTCAAAGGACATTCATGTTCCAGAATGAACTCAATTTCTGCGGGACAGTAAGGATAGCCTTCGAGGAGCGGTTTTCCTTTTTCCGGATTGCTTTTTATCGCTTTCAAAATTTCCAATCCTTGGGTTCCATATTGTCTATGTAAATATTCATTCTGTTCGCCGACACCAACACCTTCGAGCCCCAATTCTTTCAACTTTTGGTCGAAATGTTCTTTGGTGATTCCCACCTTAAAAGGAATCATTGAATATCCCTTTTTCCCTTGTTTGCCCTTGAATTTTGGTAAATATCCTTTTTTAACCATGTAAAAGAGAAGGTCTTCGCCCATCAAGCGGTATATCGTAAGTTTTCCGCCCGCAAGTGTAATAACGCCATTTTCCGATTCCATGATCTCATGTTTTCTGGATACTTTTGATTCGTGCTTTCCCTCTTCCAATATAAGAGGCCGAATTCCGGCATAGGTTGAAACGATGTCCTTATAAGTCAACTTGGCTTCCGGGAAATACCAATTCACCGTGTTAAACAAATAGTCACAATCCTCTTTGTCGCAGAAAGGTTCATCTAAATTACCGTGATAGTCAGTATCAGTGGTTCCGATGATTGAATTATGTTCTCTTCTTAAAATAAAGAAAAAGCGACCATCATCCCGAGATCGAACTCCATAAGCATTCACATTTCCCAACCGCTCGTTTGGCACTTGTACATGAACACCTTTGGTGGGCCGAATGGTTTTTCGGGTACATCCGCATTTCTCCAAGATATCATCGGACCAAATTCCGGTGCAATTGATTACCCATTTGCCTTTGATTTCGAATTCGGTTTTGCTGAGCTCGTCAATAACTTTAACCCCACCGATGTTCTTCGAATCTTGATTGCTTAAAAAGCCGATCACCTTGCAATAGTTAATGGCAACCGAGTTCATCTCCGAATAACCAATAGCCTCTTTGATCGATTCCAAAGTCAAGCGACCATCATCCACATTAGTATCATAATAAATCCCGGCCATCTTCATTCCATCAAGTCGCACCTTGGGTTCGATTTCATGCAACTTCTTCGGAGAATAAAACGTTCTCTTTTTGAAATTCTTAAATTTCGAAAAGGTATCGGAGAGAAAATCGTACAAAAACGTTCCGATACGAATCATGGAGGGTTTGTCTTTTCCACCTTGATATGAAGTATACACAAATCCAAGAGGTCGAACAAGGTTTGGAAAATGTACCCGAAGCCAATTGCGTTCCGTTGTAGATTCTCGAACTATTTTAAACTCGCCATTAGCCAAATAACGAATGCCACCGTGGGCAAGCTTTGAACTTCGTGAAGAAGTACCGAATGCAAAGTCATTTTTATCCACAATACAAAATGAAATATTTCTTAAAGCCGCTTCTCGGGCCACACCGGCACCGGTAATGCCTCCGCCTATGATAACCAAATCAAATAAATGGGTTTTCGCTTTTTCTATAAATTGGGAGCGTGTTTTTGAGTCCCATTTGAAAGGAGTGTCCATAAACAGCTAAGCGCGCTCCACCAATTTAAAGAATTTCTGTTCAATTCCAAAAGAATCGAAAAATGAAGAATAATTGCAGAATATTAAGAAAATTGAACTTAAAGAAAGAAGAATGAAAAAAGAGTAATTGTTTTAAGCGGTTCCGGGCGATGCGAATAGGAACAATGTAGAGCCACCAATAATGATGATGAATCCTTGCAAAATGCAATAAATCGCAATCACCAATGCGACCGGAGGTAAACTGAAGAATTTCGCAAGGAATTCCAAGATATTGGTATAAAATTTCACCGACATGCCCACAACAGCGGCTACAATGATACCGATGATTATTGCCCATTTCCGAATATCCCAACCGTAATATTCTGCAATAGGGGCAGGGATAAAGGCCGCGAACGCAGTTGCAGAGATAACACCAACCATCAACCCGATTACTGCATAGAAAGGAACATCCTTGATCGGTTTGATAAACATGATGGCACCTAAAATAAGCAAGGTGCCAGTGGTTAGCGGATCGTGGTGCATCCCGGTAACTTCTCCATATTTCGTGCTGGGAGGAATATTATTCATCCATCCGATGATTCCGGCCCAAAGCAAGAGGAGACCGAAAGCAAAGCTGAGTAATACGATGGACTTAATAAAACCTCCTAAAACTGGGTTTTCCCATTCCTTCTTTGTTGGACGTAAAAAGCCCCCGCGATTATGGGCTTCATAGATAAACCAAACAATGAAGATCAAGCCGGAGAATACCAATAACCATCCAGTTGAGCGCGGGAACCAATCCCATATACTATTAGATTCTTGAAAAATCATTTGAATCACTATTGAAAGTACGAAGCGGCCTTTTATTATCTTTTATGTAGCCAATTTTTAGCAATGAAAAGCGAGGCATCAGAACCAATCTTGCATTTTCTTCATTGCGTTGATGTGTTCAAAAATTAATTAAATGAAAATAAATCCATGCCTCGTTTCAATTTTAAAGGTTTTTCCCACCTCTTTTTTGAATTTTCAGTAAACAATGAGATAGTGTCATTTTTATAAAATCGGGCATTAGTGAATTTGGTTCTAAACCAAAGGTGTAAAAATATGGTATCTGAAGAATTGAGTGAAATCCTCGAAAAAATCAAAGGTAAAATAGAGGATGGACAACTTTCAATCGAAGATCTCGAAGATTACATGAAAATTTTCTCCGACATCTGTAATAACAATGAGGATATTGCAGACGAAATCGATGGCTGGAATCGAACCCTCGCTTTCAAAGTCCGCGGAGTGAAAAACTTTTGGATGAAGGTTCAAGATGGAAAATTCTCTTGGGGAATGGGCGATGTTGCCGATGCTGATTTAACACTTGAAATGGATGAACATGTTATTTTGGGAATCTTTTCGGGTGAAGTTGATGCAACAGCAGCCTATATGAGCGAAGATTTAAAGGTAACCGGCCCTCTTACCGATGCGATCAAGTTTCGAACTCTGACAGAAATCGTTACGGACGAGTTTGGCTTATAAGATGTAGTCGGGGATACTATCCAATAAAAAATTTTTCTTTTTTCGCTTGTTTCAAATCATTTTGTTGAAAAAATAAAGGGTTCGGTTTCTATTTCATATATTTCTTCAATAGCTCATCTAAGACCGCGCAGTTTTCAGGTTCTGGTGGAACTAAAGGAAGCCGAAGTTCTGGGGTAGGAATCAATCCCATTTTATATGCCAAGTATTTAGCGGGGCCGGGACTGGTTTCTATGAAAAGTTTCTTGAATAACTCCATTAATTCTTCATTTTCTTTTTGTGCTTGCTCCCATTGTTGTTGTTCAATGAGATTTACAAAATCAACCATCCGTTTTGGGAACAGATTGCTTGCGACTGAGATAACTCCTTTTCCCCCAATTTTCATGATATCATACGTAAGAGCATCATCCCCTGAAAGCACAACAAAGTTTTTTCCGCATTTATCGATTACTTCTTT
>CAZUTM010000068.1:17285-22463 GCA_964623665.1 uncultured archaeon | reverse complement strand
AAGAGAACAAAGCACAACAAGCCTATACCGCGCTTAAGCAATTATTTGACCATAATCAAAAAGATAATGTGCTACAGATTGAACATATCATGAACGATATTCAGAAAAAAATACATCTTCCTTCAAAAAATATAATGAAGACTTTATACCGACCCTCCACTCCTACCGATAATGAGTTCAATTTGTGGATTCGAGATGTCTGGAATACCATGTTTTCCGTATGGGATCGTATAGAACATTTTAATCATCCGTTGCTCAATTCTGCATTAACAGAAATTTCGGAGCTGTTATTTGATTGGTTAGAGTCGAAAACCACTCCTAGCGTTAAAAATGAGCTCAATTCTCGCGTATATCTTCGCACGATTAAGGGATTGACCTCCTTAATATCAGATATGCTGACCCAAGATATTGATGTATATTTCACCCAAACCGAATTTAACTCTTATAAAACGCGCTTTTTTAAAGTCATCTCTCGTTTGAAATCCGCCCTATTGGAGGTTAGAAATGAATTTATTAAAGAGATATGTAATGCCAAAGCACCTCAAAATCTCACGTTCGTACGGTATATTTTAGAGCACTTTGTCGCCGGCCCCTATTTGGTCTTAAATTCGTGTCAAGAATCCGCATTAGAACTTTTACGTAACGAAATAGCAGAGAAGCTCAAATATACCCCTTCACGTTTCACTCGAATTAAACCAAAATCACCTAAATTTAACGATGAAGCCGACTTTAAGAAGTCTATGTCTCAAAAGATTGTGGAAGGAATGGTATTTCAAAGCAAACGTCGGCGCCTTTTTTTAAAAGATTCCGTGCTTTCTCAATTGAGAAAGGAGCGGTCCGAGTTGGTAAAGAAAATATCATCGATGCAAGGCGATGGGAATATCGGTCAATCAGATGAATTGACACCCGATGCAGAAGAAGAAAAAGAAGCAGAAGATGATATCGACACCACCGAGGACTCTCAATGGGAAGATCTTACCGCTCGTCTCATTTCCTTAGATACGGACCTTCTTCTTAAAGAAGAGGAGCGCGATCAAATAGAGCAAGCAATTTTAACCGAGTATCGCAATATATCGGCGCGTCCGTGGGCACCAAATACGACGAGCATTCGTCTCCGAGCGGTTTATGCACTATAAGCAATCAAGTCGCTGAATAAGCGCAAAAAAAAGTATAGGGAGTCCCCCTTACGGTCATCGGTACGACAAAACTTTTTGTGCCACCGATCCATGAGGATCATGAGTATGGAAAAAATCTCTTATTCCATTAATAGATCATGAAAAATATCTTTACAAAAGGGATAAGGGCTCAAATTTTACGTGATAAAATGGATTTGAAATTAATTAATTTATTAATTTTAGGATTAGGTGCATATTTTTTTTTAAAAAGGGAATTGAAAACGGAAATTGATTGATACGGAGACCTCTTTTCTTTATATATTTGGATTTCATAAAAAAATATCATGATTTCCAATGCTGAAAAAATCAATTATTCTTTGAAGAAAAAAGGGAGGTTATCGGCCAAATGTCCGGTTTGCAATGAAGATTTAGAGTTTGGTGTTGAATTAAGTGTATTGAATGCGATCAAGCAGTTTCCTTTTGCGCATATTCATCTTCATGGCAATCCTCTACACGGGATGATTATATATATCGATGCGAACTTTAAAGTGCGAAGCGTTGAACCTTGTGAAAGTATTGAGGTGAATCGCGATTCCCAGACTTTTTCGCAGATGTTGAGTAAATGGTCAAATCCGTTCTAATTCTGATTTCAGAATTCCTTTAACGATATTTTTTATACGTTTATAGAAACATAAAAAACCCGTAAAAAAGCTGCAAAAAACGTTTCCGTGGACTTAATAATCCATGTTCGGTAAAGGCCGTGGATATTCTTTGGAAACTGCCTATTTCCCTACCGATTTTTTTGGCATTTTTCGGCGTTTTTTTTATGTTTACTTTTTTTTTCAATTTTCCAAGCCTAACTTTCTCTTTTCTTTATAAACATTCGTTTCATTGATGAATATGAAATATTTGATGGTTAAAGGGTTTAGTGCGTTGCTTCTCTTATTGCTGCTTTTGCAATGTTACCCCGGTATGGGAGGATATTCTTCTTCTTTAAGCTCCATTCAAAGGGTATCTTCCCATGATGACTTGGTTTGCCATCCAATTCATAGTGGTGTATATTCTCCTGACTCGAATTTTCTTGCGATCAAAAATTTATTGGAAGCGGATCCGAGTAATAATGATTTTCAACCTACACTTGAGGCAACGTATTTTGCTCTGCGTTCGATAGCCCTTTTAAACCGAACAAAAGAGTTGAATTCGGTGTATCCGAATTATCCGACGAACTTTATTATGAGTCGATACAATGAGTCGCTTGGATTATTTCAAGAACCGATAAATGAATATAATAATTCGGATACGCATTTCAAGTTGTTGGGTTGCGGGCAAGCGCTGACAAATGCGTATGCGGTATTGGCTCTTTTTGAACTGAATCAAAGTTTTATTTTATCTGCCGGCCAACGACAAGTAATATTAAATTTTCTCTTAAATTCCCAGAATCCTGATGGCTCATTTGGTGGTGTTTCGGGGGTTTCAAGGGCCGCAGATACGTACTTTATACTGAATGCGATACTCCGGTTGGATAGGACTGCGTTGTCGGAAGTGAATGCGAATTTAACAAAGACATGGGTGAAAGAACGTCAAGTTGTTAGTACGTTGTTCGGAACCCAAGGCGGTTTTCCGCATCCCTTTCAATCTGCTTCGGAATTTGCCTATATGTATGAAACAGCTTTTACACTTCGTGTCGCATCGATGCTTAACTTTTCGGATTACAATCTTCCGTATCTTTTTCAATATTTCAATTACCTCTATGAGCCTTCGACCGGGTTTGTGTATAATACAAGGCCGCTACCGCCGCCGAACGAGATAGAAAATCCTTTGAATTTGATTCATACTACCAGCGCGCTTTTTTACCTTTCCATTGCAGAGCAAAATATTTCCGGAGGCTATGATTTTGAGGCGTTTCTATCTTATTTACTCAATCAATTGACCGTTACTGGACGATGGCTTACAGGGATTGAAGGCGGAAAATATGAACCGATGCATTCGCTTGAGACTTATTGGATTGCGCTCGAAATGATTTCCAAATATAATCGAATATCGATGCTGCCGAATGCCACGGTACAAAATCTGTATTGGACAATCATGAATTTTAGCAAACTCGAGGCTTCGAAGCTATTTTTTACGATGGTGGATCACAAAGAATCTTCATTTTCTTATTATTTGATTAGACAAATCTATCGCACCTCATTTGAGATTATTAATTCCAGCGAAAAAGAGCAAATCTATCAACGGATTAAAGCGCATTACAATCCTTTAGTGAATTCATTTTTGGAGATGCGTAGTGCGGGGCATTTTTTCCAAATGAAATTCAATTCGTATTTCCTTCCATTCGAGGTGCGAGGGTTTAAATTGGATTCGATTTCCGGATATATTTTTCATCCGCGCAATACGTTTCTTGCGATAACACTTCTTGACACCTTAGACTTGCTTCCTCGATTTTTAGAGGAGTCCAATCTTGCAAAATTTGTAGATTCGGCCTATGCATCGACATTGGTAAATACAAATGCGACTTCTAATGTATCAGGCGGGTTCTTTATTTTCTCATGGAACGGGTATCGACTTCCTATTGAGCAATATCGTGAATGGATTAGTCCTGATATCACATATTATCATCTGAAAACGATCGCTTTGCTTGCATCCCATCTGAATAAATCGATTACAGAGGTCTTTTCTTCCGATCTTATAGCGCTCATGTCCGGATATATTCGGGCACATTTTCCGGTCTTGCAACAGCACGAATTGATTCGATCTGCGAAATTGTGGGAATCCCTCACCATTCTAAATTCAACCACACTTGTAGAACAACAAATCATTAAAAATACAATACAAGTTGGGTTGTTTGTACCCGAAGACAAAGATCTCTACATGTTAGCGATGGTGAACGATTTGCTTCCGTATTATCGCACTCAAATTACCCTGCCGACCCAACTTCAACCGTTTCAGAATCGGGTGCAGCAGCTATTACAGTCGCTCGGGTCGGGACCAATCACCATCCAAGATATCTATTTACTCAACCGGATTCTTGAAATAACGCTCTTTAATACGGTCTCGGAAATTCCGGATACTTTGGTGTTAGGCCGGTATTTTGATGCTTCATTGCGAATCGAAACGCTGTCGTTGAAAAATGCAATAATACGCTCTGCTTCTATGAACCTTAAGATAGAAAACATTTCATATTCAATGAGATTCAGCACACAAGGCGGTTATCGCGTTTCCACAGCGATCTATCAGAACTTCTCATCAAAATGGACGACAGTTCACATGATAGGGTCAATAAATCCCCAACTTCCGATAAATGTCTCAAAACTCGTTCAAGTGAGCGCAAATTTTATAATTTCCTTGCTCGCACCATCGGATGCGCAAAACTGCAGTAAATGGATGTGGGAAGAAGGAACGCTAAAGGGTACATTTCTCATCAATAGTTCGTATAAGAATTATGCAGAACAAGCGTTGGCATTTGACGGTTTTATGATGTCATTGGAAGCATTCGATCTCCAAGGAAACCCAATTGAAGGAATTAAAATCCATCAAAGCAAGGAAGAAATGATGTATTCAATGAGCACAACAATCAAAGCGGAAATCCCCGCCACAAATGAGAGCAATATCAAGATAAAATTCAAACTTACAAGCCCGCTCTTAAAGAATAGCAGCTTCCAAAAGCCCGATTATCTCACCTTAGCGGACAATGGCGAAGCGCTGGTCTATGAATCGATCGTTAACATCAGTCAAGTCAAGCGGAATTCCGATACACCATCGATTCCAAGCCTTCCTGAATTGCCTTTGAATGTCTATATCGGAACAGGCTTTTCAACGGGCATGGTATTCATCATATTAAAAATCAGTTCCAAGCGGTCAAAAAAGCGTCTAATCGACCCCGAACCATGTTTATATTGATAAATATAAAAAAAATCAAAGAATCGGTGGGGCAAATGGACATTCCCAAAGAATAACCACGCGGAATTCAGAACGTGGATAATTCGGAGTATGGAAACTTTTTTTGGCTGTTTTTTTTGGCTGTTTTTTTTGGCTGTTTTTTTTGGCTGTTTTTTTTGGCTGTTTT
>CAZUTM010000068.1:11741-17185 GCA_964623665.1 uncultured archaeon | reverse complement strand
TTTGGCTGTTTTTTTTGGCTGTTTTTTTGTGTTCGGCGAAACTCATCGATACTCACATTTTTTAAAAAAGAAATAGGGAGCTTTTTCTATTTTGATGATTTTGCCTTTATAAATAGATACCGCATACCAAGGTATGCAAACCACCGAGAATGTGCTGACTTCGCTGGTGTCTTTATTGGATAAACAGCGGATCCTTCATATCAGCGGAGATCCCGGCACGGGAAAATCGATTCTTGCGCAAGCGATAGCCATCCGATTTAGCGAATTACAGAATAAGCAAGTCCTTTATATCGATACGATGAAAAAATTCTCAAAAAAGCGTTTTATGATGTTTTTCAAGGACTCCGACAAACTGGACCTTTTCACCATGACGGAAATTCAATCATTACAATCGCAAGAGTTTTTAATTACGAAACTTAAGAAGATGGCAGATTATGATCGATTACAACATATCGGGCTCATCGTTTTCGACTCCATATCGCATCATATCAGGCATGAACTCACCAAAGGCCAATTCAATCATTATATGAATAGTATCAATGAGTTTCATGCGTGCCAAATGGAACCTCTAATTCGGGTAGCCGTTAAAAATGATATAAAGATCATCTTCGTTCATGAGATGAGCTATAAACCGGAACTTGGGAGCATCCCTTTCCTTTTATCGTATTTCGAACAGATAAAAGGCATTTGGTTGCCGATAAAAAAGGTTCCTATCGAAGGACAAATTGAGGCTTGTAATTTAAAAGCATATAAACGTGAAGATGAAGAAGATGGTGATGGCAAAGTCGGTCGCATCATTGATTTTGATGAGAAACTCCATGTGGATGGGTATATTGCTGATGATGATGATGATGATGATGATGTCGATAATGATTCATTGAATCTTTCCGTTGATAAAAGATTTTCCGGAATCTATAATAAATTATTGGATAGATCGAATTTTATGGCTCGAAAAGAGTATTGTGGAGAAAATTCTTTTTATCAGTTCGAATCGGAATCGGATTGTTTTCGGACCATCTTGCAGATCCCTGCTTTTGATGGCGACACCTCGAACGATTTAGTACAAGTGCCGTTTAAAATCGATGACTCGGGCTTGAAGTTTTATATATAAGTCGTACTTTGAAGAAAATGGGGGAAAATTTTCAAGCATTCTGCAGCAGATATCTAAGGATTAAGCTAAAGCAATTTTCAGATATTTTTTCTAATTCTTGCATTTTACCTGATCTTAAGGTCGATCCGGTTCGGTTTTTTTAAGATTTTTTTGTTGTTTTTATAATTTCAACTCTTTTTCGATATTATTTCGACATTCCTCACAGACTCCATGAGTGAACACGGCGAGTTTGTGTTCGTATAAGTAATCTTCGACATTCTTCCAGAACTCTTTGTCAATCTTTACTTTTTTGCAGTACATACAAATAGGAATTAATTTCTGCAATCGTTCTATCTCTTCGAGTCTCTTTTTTTCCAATAACTGTTCCGCTTTTACCGCATCATCAATATCCACGCAAGAACCGATATATCCCATGAATTCACCATTTTCGCCAAAAAATGGGGTTCCGCAATCCAAAATCCAACGGTATTCCCCATCATGTCTTTTTAAGCGATATTTCATTTCAAAAGGTTGTCTTTTATCGAATGATTGTATATATGTATCTAAACAGAATTGAAAATCGTCCGGATGCACGCCTTCTGCCCATCCATTTCCGAGTTCTTCCTCCATTTTTCGACCACGAAATTGTAGCCATTTTTCATTAAAAAAATTACATAATTTGTCGATTCCGGAGCGCCAAATCATGTTTGGCGCTTGTTCGATCAGAATCTTATATTCGGTAAAAGATAACTCTACCATGACCCTTATAAATAAGGTAATGAATATAATAATTTTCAGCTCGAATTTTTTAATGATTTCGTTTATAATCGAAGAAATCTCAAAAAATTGTTTTCTTTATAAGGGAAGTTTTCATTGCATGTTATGAATTCTCGACTTGAAGAGATTGTGGAAATCGAAGGGAGATCGTTGCTTTCTTTTATCATGCAGCAATTTTCCGTTCCGTTGGAATATCTAAATGATGGATTCGAGTTATTGAAAATAAAGTGGAAAGAGCTGGTGTTGGAAAAGTGGACCGAAAAGATGCTTCAAGTTCATTGCACGATTTGTGTGTATTTGGTGGCGAAAAGCAGGGGTATATTCATCGGAATTAAAAAAATAAAGCAGTTTCTGGGCAAAGATTATGGATATTTTTCCAGAACGTTATTAAAATACAATTATACCAATGTTTCGGCATGGCGCAATGAAAATATTCGAAAGATCATAATAAATTCGGACCGCAACGACCAAGTCAAGGAGTTAGCCCTTTTGTTGACTGAGAATTTTTCGAACATCATAATGAACTCTTCGGAAACAATAGCAGCCGCGACGGCGCTTATTGCGGCATCCTCGCTCTTGTACCCGAATAGAAAACCCGGAACGATCGCATTAAGTAAAAAATTCGGAATCGCAAGTACCACAATCACCGAAAGAACGAAGGTAATATATAAAAAAATCGAAAAAATGGTTTCCGAGAGATATGGAGACAATTGCAATGAATCCCCCAATTACTTTGAACTTTTAAGAGCAAGACTTCAAACGGAAAAGAATTTGCAACCTGTGGTTTCGCCGATCCATTCAGCTTTCAATCCGCCGAATTTTATCGATAAAGAACTTAAAAACAAAATCGATGCGTTCGTAAATGAACAATTGAAGGTGTAGACTCCACCTCATTTTGATATTTTGTATTTTTTATTCTGTTCGAAAAGGAGGGCTTCTGAATGTCGATTTTCAAATTTGCATCGGATCCAATGGAGACACAATTCAGTCTTGAAGAAAATTTACCCGATTCTCGAATTATCGAAATATTGAAAAAGAGAAAAATATCCGGATTGAGACCGATACAAATGGCAGCAATTGAACTTGGATTATTCTTCAGACAAAATTTTCTCATTTGCACCGCTTCGGGATCGGGTAAAACGCTCATCGGAGAATTAGCCATCGCTTACGCAACCTTAAATAAATTCGGAAAAGGAATATATCTTGTTCCGTATAAGGCAATAGCCGTTGAGAAGTATCTGATGTTCAAAAACGAATACGGGCCTTACGGACTGAAGATCGCATTATGTTCGGGTGATTCCGACACGGAAGCAGAAGAATTGAATGATTCATCCATCATCGTCACCACATACGAAAAATTGGATTCGATATTGCGTTCGGCCGCATTCGGAGGCATGAAGTGGACCAACTCGATTTCTTGTGTCGTTATTGATGAAATTCATGTCCTCGGAGAACCCGGAAGGGGCCCAAGACTCGAAACCTTGATTATCAGATTGACCGAAAGGATTTCTACGATCCAGATCATCGCACTCTCCGCAACCATAGCCAATCCGGAATTTTTCGCCGAATGGCTCAGTTCTCTGGGAAAGCAGTTTTCTATCATTAAGTCCGATTATCGACCGATTCCACTGCAATACGATCTCCGAAAATGCGACAATAAGGATAGCGAGCTCAAGCAAATGGTAAAAAAAGACCTTCAAGAAGGAGGACAAGTTATGGTCTTTCTTAATCGAAGAGCCAGCACCATCCTCGTTGCCGATCGGTTATCGGAGTTAACTCAAAAATATTTAGATAGCGAAGATAAATTCCGATTGGAAAAAATGATTCAAGAGATGAAGAAAAACCCTTTTTCGTCAAAAACCCTCCAGAAAATCCTCGCAAAAGGAATCGGATTCCACAACGCTTCTTTGGATCCGAAGGACAAACTCTTTGTCGAGCGGGCGTTCGAACAGCGATTAATAAAATGCATCGTATGCACTTCTACCCTCGCGGCGGGGGTTAATACGCCAGCAAGACATGTCATTGTCCGAAATTTCGAACAATATATCCCTAATATGTTTCTTCAATTGGAAGAATTACATTACGAGCCCGAATATGAAGTTCGACCTGGAAAGGCCTCGGTGTTTGTACCCATTCCGAATAACCAACTCTTTCAAATCTTGGGAAGAGCGGGCAGACCGGGTAAGGACCACATCGGAATAGGCACGATTTTGGTCTCAAATCAAGATGAAGTGGATTGGGTCGTTCAACATTATTTCAAATACGACACAAAATCTGGCCAACTGAATCCCAAATACGGTATGCTCCAATCCCAATTGAACAATTCGGATGTCCTAAAAGAACAGATACTCTTGCTTATTGCCAACTATAAAGCCATCACTTATAAGAAGATCGTTGAATTCATGAAGAAAACCTATTTCTATTTCGGAATCAAAGATAAATCGATGCCAATCGATGAATTTTTACGAATCAGACCGATCACCGCAGACACGCTTCTCAAACTTCATGGGAATCAAGAACGCATACAATCCAATCAATCCAAAACATCGATTGAAATTCAACGAATGGACTCGGACATACTCGAATCAATTGTCACAATCAGCAATGACGCAAAATTAGTCTCTATAGCCGCCAAAAGCGGATTGAATTGTTCTTGCAATCAAGCCAAAAATAACGAGATATTAAAAGTCACCAAAAAATATAATTACGCTTTTTGTATTCACATGGAACAATTTCTTAACTCCATGAATCTTAGGGCTCAAAAAGATCGAAATTTCAATACGTATTTCTTGACCTTATTAAATCTCGCATTGAAAGAAACCTACGTATTAAAATTTTTGATAGATAATGAATTTATCTTCTATGATGAAAAAAGCGGCTTGTTAAAAGCCACACCCAACGGAATCCTATGCACGAAATTGTTTATCACACCCAATCAATTTCTTAAACTCAAAGAAATCTTTGAAAACCGCGATATGGATTCTGCCGAAGCTCTTCTCGTAGCCGCTTTCGACTACATCGCCGAAGAACGGGAGGATGATACAAATAAATTGTTGGAAGCCCTCATAAAATGGATCAATGAAGGCACAATCCCAGAAATCGAAAAAACCCTCGGATTATACTACGGAATGGGGGATTTCAATCAGATAAAACAAAATGTCAGCAGAATCCTTTCGACTTTCGATGCGTTCTCCGATTTCTTTACCAGAGATGAGGTCAGCGCCGAAATAAAAACCCTTCATTTGAGATTACTTCACGGAGTCAAACCGGAATTATTCAATCTTGTAGTGAGATACAAAAGCATCGATAGATTCACAGGCCGAATGCTGTTTGATCGAGGCATCCGCACCGAAAAACAATTAAGCGCCCTTAGCGTATCCGATTTACAGAAAATATTAAATGTTCCGATAGAAAAATGTCAAGAAATCCATCGAGAAGTTTCTCAAAATGTCATGAATTTCATGGATGTCCTCGAAAACCCTTCAAATGCGTGATGTCCAGATCTTAAAGTTAGGGGTTCACGGGTTCACGGGTTCACGGGTTCACGGGTTCACGGGTTCACGGGTTCACGGGTTCA
>CAZUTM010000068.1:5210-11641 GCA_964623665.1 uncultured archaeon | reverse complement strand
CGGATTTTGGCGGCAAGGTAAGCTCGAATGAATGATGCGAACCGATTTTTTGTATTTTTCAACTGATGATTTGCTCAAAATCCCTGCACCAAGCATTTCGGTGTTTGCAACCCCACAAGCGGTCGCTAACTTCATGCATTCGATCAGATCATACCCCTTCGAAAGACCGCCGAGAAACCCGCCAAAATATGAATCACCGCAACCGACAGTATATAGCGCGTCTGTTCGATACTCCGCATACACGATCTCGTCTTGGGTTATCGCAATCGAGCCATTCTTTCCCAGCGTAATGAGATGTAATTTTTTGCTTATTAAAGATTTGAGGGACAAGCCGATTCGTTCGAGATCCGTTTGTAATAACGTTTTTGAAAAGGTGCCTTCTTGAATCACAAGATCTTGTCTTGCTTTCGGATAGATCTCGAAAAATTCCTCTAAATTTCCTTTGATGATGAATGGATCAAGCAAGTTTATATTGGATAGCGGTTCTCCGCTTGAATCCATCAAAAATTTCACACCCGCTTTTTCACATAATTCTCGAACTGAAAGCAAAAACGATACCTTCACCCCTTTCGGAAGCGAGCCTGAAAAGCAAAGAAAATCACCTTTGGTAAGCTTGGATGAAATGATCTCGAGCATCTCAAGCTGATTTCTTTCCGATACCTCAAAACCCGGAAGCCGAATATGTGTAATCGTGTTTCTCGAAGTATCAAGCACCGTTTTATTGGATCGGGTCTTACCGTTAATTTCCACGAAATCAAAGGAAATAGATTTGGTCGTGAGGAAACGTTGATATAATTCTCTCTCTTCTTTTCCTACGAAAGAAAATACATGAACAGGTTCACCAAGCTCGCGAATTGTTAATGCAACACTTATCGCTTTTCCAACGGGAAATACATGAACATCTTCGGCTTTGAACGTTCCGCCGATCTCAAAATTCGGAACCTCAAAAATTTCATCAACTGTTGGATTCAAGAGCAACGTGTAAATCATTTCAACCACATCTCGCGGATACATGAAAAAGAGCAAAAAAGCTAAAATAAGTTTCGGTGAAACAAAAATCTCTTTTTATAAAAAACATAGAAAAAAAATGAAAAGCCACCGGGCAAGACCGTTAGCTATCTGTTCAAAATTCTATAAAATTCCTTTCAACCGACCGGATTATTCTGGTATTTATAATTCTTGGAATTAATCGGAAGCAAATTTCACCGAAGAAATCGAAAACAGCGAAAGCCCGATTGATTTTCCAATAATAGAAACCCACCATAACAAGGCTCTCGTCTGAAATCCTAAGAGCGTATCAAACAATCCGACAATAGATTCATTTACAATCACGGCCGAAATCGCATAAATTAAGATTCCGATAGCTATGTTGAACGCGTTGCGACGAATTGTGCCGCTGCTTTTTTTTGCAACATAAAAGAAGATTCCGGGTATGAAAAGGGCCGCGATGTTAACGACTGTCGAGATCATGGAAATCAGTTTGAAATCATCTAAACTATTCACCGGTAACAAGATTACTAAAATTATAATAAGCAAGGTTACGATTGAAGGAATCCCTTTGAATTTGTTTTGCATCACCACTTTATCCAAAACCCAAAGAAGATAGATCAGCGTTATTGCAGCAAATGACATTGCTACTTTCCAATATACGTAGTTGGGATAAATCGGAAAATTATTATCATTGAAATCTGTTAATACAAAATCGAAATAGACAAAAATAATACGAGAAATCAAAAGACCCAGCAACATAATCATAGTTCCAGTCAGAAATTTTACACCTGCTACGACTCCACGCTTCTTTTTCATCTGAATCTTCTTTGCGAGATAAACACTAATGGTCGCTTTCAAAAATATCAGAAAAATCGTCAGAAATAAAATAACAGATTTGAGTTGCTCGTCCATTTTGATAAATAAGCTGTTTTTATTTATATATTTATTGAAGAGATTACAAACAAAATTTTGACTGTTTTTTATTTGCAGCTCAGCCTTCTGGAAAATTTAATGGATGTACCGGACATTCGCAATGCTATATTTAAATCAAAATTGGAATGAAAAAAGAAAATTATAGATTCGCGAATATCGATAGCTCAATCGGAAGTAAACTTTACCGAGGAGATCGCAAAAAGCGAAAGCCCAATTGATTTTGTGAAAATCGAAATCATCCAAATCATGGAACGGGTCTCGAATTGCAAGACAGAATTCAATCCCGCAATAATGGATTCGTTCACAATCAGTGTTGCAAGAGCATACATCAAAATTCCAAAGCCGATCAAGAATGAAGTCTTGCGGATTTCACCGCTGCTTTCTTTAGCGATGTAAAAAAATACACCCGGAATCATTAAGGCGGCAACGTTCGCAACCGTGGCTAACAGCGACATGGTCTTAAAATCTTCAAGCCCATTAATCGGGAGGGCCAAGGCTATACCTATAATTATCAACGTTGCTATCGACGGAATCCCTTTGAATTTATTCTGCATAATTATTTTATCCAAAATCCACAGCAAATACACCAACGTAGATGCAGTGATAAACATTGCAGATTTCCACACCAGATAGTTTGGATAGACCCCATAAAGATTTTCATTGAAATCGGTCAAGACAAAGTCGAAATATGAAAACAAAATTCGAGAAATGAGAAGTCCGGCAATCATAATTGCGGTGGCGGTTAGAAATTTTATTCCCGCTTCTATTTTATTTTTCTTTTTTGCTAATATCTTTTTGATTAAATATAAAACAACACTAACCTTGATCGCAATGAGAAATATCGTTAAAAAGATGATTAGCATTTTGGTTTGCGCGTCCATTTTGTAACTTAAATATTTTAAGAGATATATAATTTTTGAAAAGCTTCTTAAACGATGACTCCACAATATCGACATGAATCGACAATCCTTAGTTTCATTTATACAAGGGAAATCACAATCCAAAGTGTATGTAATCAGCTTGATCTTTAATATTTTGTTTTTGTTTGCCTTTCTTGCCATTTCCATCGCATTGTATAATCCGCCTTATAGAATCACCGAGCACGAGATCTCTCATTTGGATGATTATGTTTTCAACTCCGAGGGCCTTTGGTTTTTCAAAATCGCAATGATAGGAGGAGGTCTTTGGTTTTTACCGCTTGTGTTTTATTTATATCGCGAGATGAAATCCTTTTCGAAAATATTTGGAACCGCGGCGGGATTTTTCTACATCATCTCATCCATCGGAATGATTCTCATCGGATTTTTTCCAACTTATGTATCTTATATCATGCATCTTGTTGGAGCGGGGTTCGGATTCGTCGGATTGCTTTTGGCCATGGTTTGTACGATCATTGTGGTGCTTTTGACTTTCAAGCGAAATTTCGATATGATTATTTTTGTCGTGTCGTTGGTGTTCTATTTACCCTTTTTGGGGGTATATATTTCCACCATAGCGCTTGCGGGCTATCCGGTATTGGTTTCGATGTTGGAAGGCGCGGCATTCGGGTCGTTTACGCCCGATGGATGGTATTTGCTCGAATGGCTGATGTTTCTATCCGGTATGTATTCCACCATCGGAACGATGATAATTTTTGCGATTCTCTTGCCCAAGCGGCTTAGTCGCGCATGATATCCACGCAGTTGAATATACTTTCCAAAATTCTTTCTTTTTCGACACCTACTTTAAAAGAAGTGGTGGCCAATCCGAAGCGTGATTTTGAAATATATATACGACGGAATCAATATATGGAGAAGCCCAGCGAATCACAAAAATCTTCCGCTCCAAAATTAAAAATAGAAGAGTATGAAGAGACTCTTGACAAAGGCGCCACAAAAGAAGAGCGGGATTTGAAGACTTGGGAAAAAATCGGTTTTCAGAGACAATTGGGGGGCTGGATGTACGGCTTTTCGATTTCGATTCTTTCGATGATTATCGGTGTTGTGTTGATCGGGTTTTTAACAAAACTTCTTTATCCATATCCGGAACAAAAAGGATATATGAACGTATCGGATATTTTATTTGTTGTAGTTTATCAGATCTTTGATATCGGCACTTCCTTCGGAATTCGTCGGTTTATCGCGGAATATCGGGTTCGGGATCCGAATAAGATGTTGGAGTATATTCGCTTTTTTGTGTGGTATCAAATGATGACAGGAATCATTCAAGTAACGGTGATCTCCATAATCATTTTGCGGTATGTGACCACATCTTCGTTTGCGTATGCTTCATGGTTCATGCTGATTGCATGTCAAAAGCAGTGGCCCGGGATGCTCGGAACATGGAAGGCATGTATCGATGGTTTACAGCACCATAACAAAGTTCAAATTCTTAATTTCGTATCGGGCCAAATTTTTCAGCAAGCCACCAATGTGGTGTTTATTTTGCTGTTTCGTTATTGGGGGTCCCAAAATCCCGCCTATGGTGAATTGATGGGTGCGGTTATCGGAATGGCAATCGGAGGGTATGTAGACGACTTTGCCGCAATGGCGCTCTCCGCTTATTACTTCAACAAAATCATGCGGCCATACGGAATAAGTTTTCGAGAAACATGGCGTTTTGAATTCGGAAAGGACGTAATTTGGAATTGTTTGTACTACGGATTTCAAATGAGTATCGTTCCCATTATCGGGACGGCCGTGGGTACGGCGATCCAGTTGTTGTATCTGACAAATATTCCGCAATATACGACTTGGATGGCCATAGCAGGGTTGGGGTCGAGTATTGCGGGGATAGTCAGTGTTTGGGACTTCAATCTCGGGCCTTCGCTGGCGGAAGCATATCCGAATGGCAAAGTGAAATTATCGCAATTCTTTGTAGCCTACAGCTTTTCATGGCAGAATTTCTTTGCCATGCTGTATTTAGCAATTTTGATTTCGTATTATCCTCTCATTGTGTTTTTCATCAGAAATGTAGATGGATTGGAGAACTATCAAGCTGCGGTGGTGTTCATTTTGCCGATGGTAATTCCCCGTATTTTCGGGCCTATTTTTGATTTACCCGGCGGGATCCTATGGGCGGCACTGAAGATTCATGTTGATGTGATCACGCGATTTATAGAAATGATTGCGAATCTTTTCTTCGTTTGGCTTTTCGTGTTCTACCTCCGGATCCAAGATAGAGGCATAGCCGGGATTGTATTCATCTTTACCTTTGATGGCTTCTTTGCAAAAACCATTAAAGTTTTTATTCAGTGGATGTATATAAAAAGGAACATCTTCCAAATCAAAATTTATTGGATGACTTCCGTGGTAATTCCGCTTGTTTCCGGGCTTCCGATCTATCTATTTTCCGGGATTTGGACCAATTGGGTTATTTTTCCCTTGATTCGCGCCATCGGGCTTATTCCCGCTGCCGTTGTCACGATGATTTTGGGGATTTTCGTAATTCCGTTCTTCGGATATCTTCCTCTGTTGGGGATTTTCGGAAAATGGGATGATTTTCAATTGTATACGTTCCGAAAAGCGGTTTCGATGAGCGGACCTTCAAGAATCTTCTTTATCCCGTTTTTAAAAGCAATCGAAATGGGTATCGCGGTTGGTAGAAAATTGGGCACCCATAATCGATTCAAGATTCCTTGGGACGAGGCTGAGAAGGAGATGATAGAATTAGATCAGATGAAGATCGATGCGAAATATGTTCAGCATAGCGGGACTGCCTTGAAAGGGGCTCCGTGGCTGAAAAAAATTAAATTCCGGGAAGACCGAAAATCACCTTAAATTCTTCTTTCTCTTTTTTCCGAAACCTTAACTCTTTAATAAATGCAATAGAAAAGCGAAAAGCATTTAAATTTTAAAACATGAATATCAAGCGTGAATACGCTATTTTCATTTATCGAATCGAATCAAGAAGATATGGATAAAATCAAAAAGGAAGCATTTCTACAATCGATAAAAAGCAAAAATGAAAATAGTATAAACAAATATAAGAGAGTCGTGGAATCCCCCATCCGGTATGCCGGCGGAAAAAGTTTAGCGGTAGGGTATATTATCGAATTATTGCCCACCACGGTTAAACGAATTATCTCACCATTTTTTGGCGGCGGGTCGGTTGAGATCGCTATAAGCAAGCATTTAGGACTTGAGGTACGAGGTTTTGATATTTTCGATATCCTCGTGAATTATTGGAAATATCAAATCGAAAAACCGCATGTCCTATACGAAGAGCTAAAGAAATTGAAGCCGGATGAGACTCATTTTTATGAGATTCGGGAGATTTTAAAGAAACATTGGGAAAAGACCGAGCTGCTCGATCCTCTACATTTGGCGGTCTACTATTTTTATAATTTCAACCTCTCATATGGGCCCGGGTTTTTGGGCTGGCCGTCCAAAGTATATTTAAATGAGAAGCGCTATCAAGCCATAATAGAACGGGTCAGAGATTTTAAACCGGGCAATTTAACCGTTGAATGCGCGGATTTCAGAGATGTACTCAAACAATACCCACATGATTTCATGTATCTGGATCCG
>CAZUTM010000068.1:0-5200 GCA_964623665.1 uncultured archaeon | reverse complement strand
GCCCTATTATATTGGAGATGACTCCAAGATGTTCAAAGGAATTTACCCTCAAAGGAATTTTCCAATACATCATCGAGGATTTCCGCACGAAGAATTAAGAGATATGATAAAGAACCTAAAATGCGGGTGGATTTTATCGTATAATGATTGCCCAACGATTCGAGAGTGGTATAAAGAGTATCCGATGATATTTCCCACATGGCAATACACAATGGGGCAAGGAGAGACCCGCATCGGAAAATATCGCAAAGAACGGGGCACATTAAACAATGTGAAGGACTCTCACGAGGTCATTATTTATGATCTCCCCTCGTAATTGGCACTTCGGCACCACGCGCACAAAATCAGCAAGGTGTTTTCTTTATAAGACTTTTTTTTATAGGAGAAATATGGGGACTGATCTAAGCATATTTGCCAGGGAGAAGATTTTGCCGCTTTCTTTTCTGAAAGGCAAAGTGGTTTCGGTCGATGCTTCGAATTTACTTTTTCAATTGATAAACAACCCGGGTCAAAGACAGCTCGGAGAATATTATACGGATCGAACGTGCAGAGCGATTTCTCATTTGTATGGGTTGTTGTACAAGATTACAGGGTTCTACAAGCACGGGATCTATCCTTTAATGGTCTTTGATGGGAAACCCGATGAATTGAAGCGAAAAATAACACGAGATGAGGCCCATGATTTTAAGATTTTGGAAGACTGGTATCGGAAAGCGTTAGTCGAGGATGATCGGGATCGTTTGAAAAGCATTGGATTCAATCCTTTTTTCATGTGGAAAACGGTGGTAAAGGAGGCCAAACAATTGTTATTTTCAATGGGTGTTCCTATTTTTACGGCCCCGAGTGAAGCCGAAGCCCAATGCGCGTATTTCACCAAGATAGGGTTGGTGAATTATACGATAAGTTCAGATTACGATACGCTTTTATTCGGCTGTCCATTCCAAATTCGGACTTTAAATTTTTCTGGTCGAGAATATACCAATGGTAAATGGAAAACGACTAAGGGCTTTGCTTCGGTATTATCGCTTGATGAATTGCTAAGAGAAAACCGCTTGAACTTGTTCCAGTTAATCGATGTATCTTTATTAATCGGGAATGATTTTTTCAAGGGCATATCTGGCTTTGGGCCGAAACATGCTGCGGAACAGATTCGGAAATGTGGAGATCTTCTTTCTTTCTTTGAAACGCAGCAGATTCCCAAAACCATTAGAACAGAAGCGGAGCAAGCAAGGGAATTATTACTGTTCCCTATAGTTGTCGAAAAAGAACCCGAGTTGGAATGGCGGTGTCCGAATCGGGGTGCCATTAAATCGCTTCTCTGTAATGATCATACATTAAAGGCAGAAAAGGTTGAAAAGGCTATTGAAAATTTGCTGGATGCGTTCAAGCGTAAAATAGCAGTACCGTCTTGAAAATTGCGAACGATTGAATTGACTTCCACGGCTATAGTTCGGCAATCCCTGATTCAAAAAATAATCTCAACATGTGATTTTTTGCTTCAAACCAATCTTCCATTTGCTTCATATTGCGATAATCCGGAACGGGAAGATCGATAATGTTCTTTATCTTAAGAATGGTTTCGCGTATAATTTGCGTTTGTTCATGTTTGTTTATATCTGTTGCTGAATTCTTCTTGATTTGGCTTTTTGATAGCGTATTCTGCTCAATTGGATTTGTGCTTTCGGTTTGATTGCTGGACACGAATGGTTTTGCATGATTGGTTGTACCGTTGGTATTATCTTTATTTATGGCTTCTGTCTGCTGTGAGCTGGACACGAATGGTTTTGCATGATTGGTTGTACCGTTGGTATTATCTTTATTTATGGCTTCTGTCTGCTGTGGGCTAGACAAGAATGGTTTTGCATGATTGGTTGTACCGTTGGTATTATCTTCGTTTATGCCTTCCGATTCATTGCTACATCTATTTCCAGCCTTTATGGGCTCGGGTGTTTTGAAGATCTTACCATCTATTTGATTTTCGTGTGCGTTGTTTGGGAGTTTGTTAAGTTGGTTTAGTGTTTTTACCTCTTTTTCTATTTTGGGTAATATTTTTGGATGCTGGCTAATATCTATCGAAATATTGTTTTGATCCGCTTTGGATTCTTTTTCGTTTTTATCATTTTGTGGAACTGAGCCATGATTAATGAGATCGGGAGAAATAGATTCGATCAATAGTTCGAGGCTTGAGGTGTGTTCTGATTTGAACACTTGAATGGCGTTTTCGATATATGGTTTGATGGTATTGATTTGTATGAGAGAAAAGGATTCGGGGACCAAAATAGTGATGATGAAGGGTTGTTTTCCTCCCCGGACCGATTCGTTTTCGAGCAAGTCGAGATGTATAATTGCGGTTTTGTTGAACGCGGCAAGCGGTAAGATTAATTCGGTTTTTTTCATCGGACTTTGACCGAAGACCGTTTCGAATGTCATAAAGAACTGGATCGCCAAGGTTTCTTTTTCGATTTGTGAATCGGTTGGATATTGGTCGATAACAATTGGACCCAGTTCTTCATTCCATATTGCTGTTAACCCTTCGAACTTCGATCCGTTTTTTCCTTGGATTTGTGTGTCGTTCAGAAGGTCTTGCACATTCATTAGTATTTCTTTGGCGGTGGTCGGAGTATTTTTGATTGAATTTTCTGTATGCTCAGATTCTAATGTCATTTTAATGGTTTTATTTTGTTCTTTCTTATGAATTTCATCGTTTTTTTCTTTGTGGATGTTATTTTTCACATTTTTTTGGCATATATTGATGAACTCAAAGCATCCCGGTTTAAGGTCGAAAAATGACTCGGTAAATTGCAGAAGCGATGCTACAGCGTGCTCTTCCAATGCATAGCGTTCTATCATTGATGTGATTTCGGAGATGGCGCTTTTTCCTTTTTCTAAAAATAATTCATATAGTGCTTGAGCTCGCTGTTTGATTTCCGTGATTTTGTCGGCAGTTGCAAAAGATCCGTATTGGATATAATAATCTGTGAGTTCTTGCTCGGAGCGCAAATCCGGAAAAATGTACGGTTTGCAGATTCCTGTGGAATATTCAAGAAAGACGAGTTTCCGATAGTTTGCGGCATTATTCAATGCAGATGCGAACTCGGTTTGATTCATAAACCCGATAAACCGGATATTCGATAGTGTATCGAGTTCTTCCAATTGATCCAAGCGCAGATTTTCCAATAAAAGCACTTCAGCACTATCCCACTGGTTTTTGGAAAACGAAAACGCAGTGATCACTTCCGAAATAGAGACATCTTGGTGAAGCGAAAGATTCACCCTTTGAAAATTGCAAATTGGAATCGTGTTCGCAAGATATGAAGTGATTTCTTCAAAGATTAAGGCATCCGTAATAAAATTCAAATTTTTAAACAATAAGAGATGAAATACTTGGGCATTTAAATCAAAATAATCAATAGATTGTTTTTGTTTGAGAAATTTTCCATTTGTATTGGGTTCTATTTGTTGTATGCTTGCTTCGTTTTCATGTATCATCGGAATTCCCTCATAATTTCATTCATTTTCCTTTTATATATAAAAAAATAGAATGCATCGAACCATCTATTGCTCTGTTCTTCTCATATCTTGGAAAAATAGTTATATAAGATTTTTTCGACCATATCATTAAATATTTCGATAACGCCTATCCCTTTCATTGCGATCGTTTCATAGACCAATTTATGGCCGAATTGATCGGTTTCTGCTTTCGGGAGTCTCAGGACCGATTTGAATTCATCAATCGAAACTCGGCTTGGAAGGTCTCGCTTGTTGAGTTGAATCAAGATGGGGATTTTGTGGTGTTTTGCAAATGCGATGAGTTCATTATAGGAACGCACATTTGAATCCATTCTCATCGGATCGGAGTCTCCCACAAAAATAGCGCCATCTGCGCCTTGAACGACATATTCTCGTGTGGAAAGAAATCGTTCTTGACCGGTACAAGTGGCTACTTGGATGATGACTTTGTACGGTATTTTATATTCAAAATCGAATTGGAAATAAAGAGAATCTTGCCACAAAGTTCGGTTATCGGTAGTGGCGATGGAAAAACCCTGTGAAATTTTCTTTGATTGGAATTTTTCTCCCAATCGAATGAAATTAGTGGTTTTTCCCGATTCTCCCGGACCCCAATAGATGATTTTGAATTGCAACACCGTAGGGGCTTCCATGTGATACGTGTGATTCTCTACCGATTGTTCTGTTATATTATCCATTTTTATTCACTCCTAAAGGGGTTAGCTTTTTGAGGCTGCGAACAGCTCTTTTTTCAGATTCAAGATATGTTGTTTCAATTCTTTTTCGGTCATCTGCATGGTTTCTTGGGTTTTCATATCTTTTTCGATTTCTTCCTTAATCATCGGCGCGAATTTTTTCATCTGGAGCATGATCAATCCGATATTGATGTTTCGATCTGCGAGTACTACAATCAGCAATTCCCGTTGCTTTCCGTTGGTTAATTGGACCGATCCGATGGAATGAACGAAGAATTGTGTGTTTCCATAAATCAACATCGCTTGTTCCATGGAATCTGCACCGAAAAAGTCCATTCCTTGTCTTGATACGCCGAACAATGCGGCACCGATTGCAGCCAAATCCCAAAAATTCGATTTGGTGATAAATAAGCGATTCACCGCAATAACTTTGGCATCTTGGTCAACCACCATCAATCCTTTGATTGCGCCATCCCTTGACAGGTATGCATATTTTCGTTGAAGCAGATCCAAAATTTCAGCGATTTTATTCGTTTGAAGAATTTGAGGTATACCGCTCATGCCCCTTTATGAAACCAATATTTATAAAGAAAACATTTTTACAATCACCCAAAACAATCTAAAATATTTATGATAGGTGTCCGGAAAATGAAGTGCTATGACTCCACACATGGTTTAAATTATGGCTTATCCAATTAGTCGTTTTAATCTTAAATTTATTTTCCGGTGGTCGGGATGTCTTGTAAATTATCGCGAATCATTAAGGATCCCGGATTTGGTATCATTGTAGAAATACGGGATTTTTTCGCTAATGAGCCAAAAAAGGGTTTAAAAATCGGAAAGCGAAGTAAAAAAAGGAATTTCGATAAAAATCCTATTATATCAAGACCATTGGATGAATATAATCTTTTTGAAGTCCGAATCCTCGCGGTATTGGATCCGAATCATTAAGGATCCCGGATTTGGTATCATTGTAGAAATACGGGATTTTTTCG
>CAZUTM010000067.1:0-22700 GCA_964623665.1 uncultured archaeon | reverse complement strand
TATGGCTCTGTATTATCCGCGAGGGGCTATCTTTTACGTTTGGTTCGGAATCAATGACGTTTTCAATTGAATCGACTTTTTACTGCATAAAATCGATTTATCAAAGTGTGTGCAAAGAAAAAATTTAAAGATTTCGACATTTTATAAAAACGGCTAAAAAAAAGGCCACATCTGCAGATTTCGTGAATTTTATCTGCGGGTATGCTCCTTGCAATTCATGATTATTTTTTTGTCCCTATAGGTGCAAGCGATTATTGATTCTCTACATTGGATTCTTCGGTTCCGTTTATCTCTCTCATCGTCAATATCTTTGAAAGGAACTTGCGCAGTCTTTCATTTGGCGGGTTGTCAAAAACGTTTGCGGGAGTTCCTTCATAGATTATCTCGCCGTTGTCCATGAAAACTACTCGGGTTGCTACCTCTTTTGCAAAAGGTATTTCGTGGGTGACGATGACAAGGGTATAATGGAACTCAGTAACCAATTTTTTCATTACGGAGAGAACTTCCCCCGTAAGTTCGGGATCGAGCGCGCTGGTAGGCTCATCAAAGAAGATCAATCTGGGTTGAGTTGCAAGCACTCTTGCTATTGCAGCCCTTTGCTGCTGTCCACCGGAAAGTTCGCCGGGATATTTATCAATTTTATCCAACATATTTACTGCTTTAAGGTTTTCTACTACCCGACGCTCGATTTCTTCATTATCAAGCTTGTGAACACGCTTCAAGGGCAGCCTAATGTTATCTCCAACGGTAAGATGCATAAACAGATTGAACTGCTGAAACACCATACCGATATGTTTACGGACCTCATCAATATGCTTATGTTTCCCGGTGATTTCTTGCCCTTCGAAAAACACTTGACCGGTGCTGGGTTCGATTAGCCGATTCATGCATCTTAAAAGTGTAGATTTCCCCGAACCAGAACTTCCGATAATTACCACTACTTCTTTGGGATATACCTTCAAATTAATCCCTGGTGCCTTGATGGCGTTGAACTCTTTGAAGACTTTTGTTACTCCCTTGACTTCAATAATTGGGCAATTAAATCTATCCCTTTCGGCACTTTCTGCCGTTTTGCATATCTCATTGGTTTCATTCGTTTCAATCATTTGTTGTACCCAACCCCGGTATTCTGTATTTTATTTCTACCATCTTCGCAATTTTGGAAATTGCAAAACTCATTATGAAGTAATATGCTGCGGCCACCAAAAAGACCCACCATGCGTAATAGAAACTCAAAAGTGATTGTGATCTCTTGGTGATGTCCAAAACGCCAATCGCAGAGACTAAAGATGAATTCAAAATTAACGTAATTATTTCGTTAGTCATCGGAGGAATGATAATCCGAATTGCTTGAGGAAGAATCACATGTATTAGTGTTTGTGTGGTGCTCATGCCCAATGCCCGTGCCGCCTCGGTTTGGCCGGTGGGAATCGCGTTGATTCCGCTTCTAACAATCTCCGCTTGATATGCCGATGTATTCAAGGTTAACCCGATGGTACCCGCCACCAATTCAAAACTGCCACCCGTTTCTCTTACCCAATCCGCGAACTCCGGCCAAATCGCGGGAATCGCAAAATACACGAGAAGAATCTGAACGAGCAGTGGTGTGGACCGGAAAAAATCCACATAAAATTGAGCAATCGGCTTAAGCCCATATAATTTTGATTTTGAAGTCAAAATAGAAGCCATCAGAATGGCAATGAAGAATCCGAAAAAAATTGAAACCAAGGAAATTTGAAACGTAATAATTGCACCATTGCCCAACCCTTTGAGAATATTGGTTATGCCCGGATGAAATGAGTCGAGGTGCACGTTAAATGGTAATAGGAATAAGTTGAACGTCCAAATAACCGGATCCATAATATTATAGGTCGGAGAAATTAACGTTAGGAGCAAACCCCAAGCGATATAAAAGAAAAGAATTCCGAGGAAAATAATCACCGATTTCGAAGGTCGGTAGGCGGCACGATTGGATTGTCCGTTTCTTCGGAAATTAAGGGAAAAATTTAGCCGTTTTCTCGAATTGCTCATGAAATCAAGAAGAAAATGCCATCATTTCATTTAAATTTGCGTTTATTGGGGAATTTCAGTTATTCACCCAAATATATTTTGAAGCATTCGGAGCACAACATAATTGTGCAAGAATATTAAGGTGCATACATCATATCCATTATTGCCCTTACGAGTTCAATGAGGGGTATGAAAATCCTATTATCAAAGGGAGGATAACGAATGTTCAAATTAATGAGTCGAGCGGACTCCAATCAATATCTTGGATTTACTATCAATGCTGAACCTTATTGTATCAACATTTCTTTGGTCCGCGAGATAATCTACGTTCCATCAATCACAAAGGTTCCAAACGTTCCGCCATGGGTCGAGGGTGTTATTGATCTTCGGGGAAAAATCGTTCGGATCATTAATTTCCGAAAATGGTTGGGGTTGGATTATGCGAATATAAAGCCACAATCTCGGATTTTAATTTTAGATTCGAAAGATGGAATTTTTGGGTTGTTGGTCGAATCTGTTTCCGATGTGTTCACGGCCGATAAATCAATAAAGCGTGATATTCCGCAAATTTTGTTGAACGAACCGGAAATAGGGTATGTGAAATCTCTAATCTTAAATACGGATGATATTTTTGTTGAAATTGAACCAAATGAAATAAAGGAGTCAGGTGAGTAAAAAAATGGTAAAAATCCTAATTGTTGATGATGCCCAATTCATGCGCGGCATTTTGAAGAAGATTTTCGAAGAGAATGGCTATGAAATCGCCGGGGAAGCAGAAACTGCCGATGAAGGCGTGAAAAAATATCTGAGTTTGAAGCCAGATGTCGTTACTATGGATATTTGTATGCCGAACAAGTCCGGTATTGAAGCGATTAAAGAAATAATCAAAAATGACAAGAAAGCAAAGATTTTGGTCTGCAGTGCCTTAGGTCAAGAGTTATTGGTCATGGAAGCGATTCAAGCCGGTGCGAAAGATTTCATTGTCAAACCCTTCAAAAAAGAGAAGATTATCGAAACCATGGAAAAGGTTTTGAAGAACTAATTAGTTGATGATACAACTCTGAATGAATGAATGAATGAATGAACGCCTACCCAATTTATCTGCGGAGTGAATGAACGAATGATAAAAATCTTGATTGTTGATGATTCCAAATTTATCCGTTTCAATCTTGAACAAATGTTCCAGAACGTTCCGGATATTCAAGTGGTTGGAACTGCACGCAACGGAATCGAAGCTCTTGATTTTCTGAAACAGAACTCCGTAGATGTGGTGATATTGGACTTTTTTATGCCGAAAATGGATGGTTTGGAGACCCTTGCGGAAATAATGACTCATTATTCGATTCCAACAATCATGATTACGATAGCAAATCAAGCGGAGCATGCCGATTTGTATTTCAGTGCGTTGAAGTTAGGTGCTTTCGAAATTATTCCGAAACCAACGGGTCGAGATTCTTTATATATCGATACCCTTGCCGATACGTTGAAAGAGAGGATTCGCGCGGCATATAATGCAAAACATAAAATCTCAGAGGTACAACGAAATACTGAAGCATTAAAAGAGATTTTGGAGAAAGGAAAAAGGGTAATTGAGGAGATAACCAGAAAACAACAAGAAATCGAACAGACCAAAGTATTTGAGATCAAAAAGACAACGATTTCATATCCCGCTCAAAATCTATCTTCCTTCTCTTTACCATCCATTCGTGCCTTGGAGCAAATTCCTCCTGGATTTTCGACATCGTTTAATTTGCTTGTTATTGGCGCATCAACCGGAGGTCCGGGAAAGATCATCGATCTTCTTTCGGTTCTTGAACGCAAGATGAACACGATAACGGTTATCGTGCAACATATGCCAAGCGGGTTTACCTACCATTTCGCGGAGCGTTTAAACTCGATAAATAACCATCGTTGCAGCGAGGCCCAACACGGAGAGCAATTAATTCCCGGAAATTGTTATGTTGCACCTGGTGATTACCACATGCGATTCGGCATCAAATCTAATGAGATCTATTGCGTATTGGATCAAGAAGATAGGATAAATGGGTTGAGGCCCGCGATAGACTATACGTTTATTAGCGGGGGGTATATTTTTAAAAAAAATATGTATGGTGTTGTATTAACCGGAATGGGAAATGACGGTTCAGAGGGTGTAAAACACATAAAAAAATGTAATGGAACGGTATTGGCCCAATCGCTTGATGAAGCATTGATTACGAGTATGCCGGAAAAGGCGATAAAAACGAACTGCGTTGATTACATTGCCCCGGTTAGCGAAATTGGGCGAATTTTGAATCGTTTATTATAATTATAAAAAAGGAGTTGATTAAAAAATGAAAAGCGGAACTAAACAAACAGAGGATATGAGAGGCATGTTTTTAGAAGAAGCGTTTGATTTACTTACAAATATTGAGTCAAAAATTAATGCTTTAAACCAAAATTCGGAAGACAACATTGCCTTAATGGATCTCTATAGATACCTTCATAATTTCAAAGGAATTTCGGGTACCGCGGGTTTAAGTGTGTTCGAATCTTTCTTTCACGCATTTGAAAATATTGTGAGTTTGGCCCAAAAAAAACAATTGACCCTAGACCGATCGGCGATGGACCTGATGTATGAAGCGTACGATCGGATAGAAAAAGGGGTCACAATGGTTCGAGAAAACAAAGAAATCGGAGATTTATTTAAAGACCTCATCGAAAAGCTCGAAACCTTGAGATCAAGCTGTGGATCAGAAGTCGATATTCAAAATAAAGCCAGATTAAAAGAATTATTCAATCAATATGGTTTGGAAGAATTCAAGCCCGAATCTCTCGTGTTCAATAAAAAAGATAGCAAGTTTTACAATGTGAAAATTAAATTGGATCCTAACATCAAATTAAAAACTGCCCGGCTGTTTGTTATTATTAAAAATATCGCAGATATTGGTACTATTGCAAAATCTGTTCCCGATTATATCAATCTCTTACAGGGCGCATTCGAACTCGAATTTTCGCTCTTGATACAATCATCACTTCCTCAGAAAGCAATCGAAGAACGAATTTATGGATGCGGTGAAGTTGAACATGTGGTGATTGAAGAGATGGATGAAGATCGGGTGAAGGAATCTTTGAAAAAAGAGGAGAAAAAGAAGGAACTTCAGCGAGAAGAAAGTGCAATCGAATCTTCTTCCCAAGTCAGTGTGGTTAATATCGATTTATCGGTGCTAGACCGCTTAGTGGAACTATTCGGGGAGTTATTAATCAAATCAAAGCAACTTGAAGCAAAAGTGGCGCACACCACGGATACTTCGACCCGAGAAATCTTGTTCATGATGCAAAATTACATGGTCTCACTTCAAGATATGATTCTCGATATGCAATTGATTCCCCTTTCGACCATGTTGCGGATGTATCCAAGAATGGTCAGAAGTATCGCACAACGTGAAAACAAAAGAGTAAATTTCGAATATAATCATCATGACGTAAAAATTGACCGAAAGATTCTTTCCAAACTCGGAACCATTCTCAATCATCTGATCCGGAATGCCGTTTATCATGGAATCGAGCCGGAGTCTGAGCGAAAGAAACTTGGAAAAAACTCAGAAGGTTTAATCGTTTTGGATTCCCGGATTGAAAACAACGTATTATTCATTTCGGTGTCGGATGATGGCAGAGGTGTCAATCCCGAAATAATTGCCATAAAAGCGAAAGAAGTAGGGCTGTACACTCAAGAAGAGCTTGATGAGATGACCGATGAAGAGATTATCAACATTATATTCCAACCGAATTTCTCGACGGCAAAAGAGGCAGATTTAACATCCGGCCGTGGGTTGGGGTTGAATATTGTGAAAGATTTAGTTGAATCGCTCGGTGGATCCATCGAAATCGATACCGCGATTGGAAACGGAACGATGTTTACATTACAAATCCCGATGCACCATACGTTGATCAGGGCATTACTCATCAGATTAAAATCCGATATTTATTGTATCCCATTGGATGATATTCAAAATCTGTTGGAGATATCTGTTGAAGATATTAAGATTATTAATGATAAGGAGTACATCATCGTTCCGAATGCAAAGCAATTATTGCCTTTATATCGCTTGAGCAGTCTATTTCGGAATATTCATGAATATAATCTGAACACACAAAATATCGATGTTAACGATTCCGGAAGTCCGATGAATTCAAAATCAATGAGAGTGGTACATATTAAGAAAGGCAGTAAAAACTATGCCTTAGAAGTGGATGAATTTTTGAAAGAAAGTGAGATTGTAATCAAAAAGATCGATGATTTGCCGGTAGAAATCAAAGGGATCTCTGGTGCCGCTATTTTGGATGATGGTGCTGTGTCGTTAATTATAGATCCCTTCTCGTTGGTGAATTAAAACATTAAAACAATCCTTTGGTGAGAAGAATGGGAGATAAAGAGAAAACAGAGAAAAAGAACGGATTACCCGAAATCAATGACCCTACATTTGGAGATCAGCATTATGTCAAAATGGGTGAGATTATTTTAACGGAAGAACCGGAACGGTACCATTTACTTGGAATAGGTACCTGTTTGGGTATTTATCTCTATGATTTAAAAAAGGGGATATACACGATGGCACATACTCTTCTCCCATCAAAGGATTTGGATGCCTCGAACGAACGTCATGAGAAACTCCCGGCTAAATTTACCGATTATGCGATTGGGCAAATGATTGACTCGTTATTAAAAAAGGGCGCGAGAAAAGCAGATATTCTTGCTAAAGTTGCGGGTGGTGCCCAGATATACAATGATTCTTTTAACATCGGCGAAAGAAATTATTTAACTGCAAAAAAAATTCTTGAAGAACAAGGAATTCCGCTCGTAGCGGCCGATGTAGGCGGAAAAACGGGTCGATCGATTGTCCGTTTTTTAAAATCAGGCGAATTAATTATGCGAAAGGAAGGAAAGCAATACACCATATAAAGATACGTTAAGGAGGAGAAAAAATTGGGTTTTAAGAAATTATCTAAAGAAGAAATTAAATATGCAATTTATGACAACATCATTGGCATGCCCTTAATGGATTCTGGAGAGTCAAGGCAAAATCTGAAAAGTTTTGAACTAAGCACCTTAGACGCACAAAAGGTTCTAAAAAATACCCTTGAACCCAGCCAAAGAATTGGAACATTGGCATCAACTGAACGTGGAAAAAAGATCGCTATTATAAATGAGAATTTATTCACGTTGGAACTTGATTCAAACCAGAAAATCATTAAAGAACAAGCCGAAGAAAAAATTATCATGAAAAATCCCGCTTCGGCTGATTCCGTATGGAATATTAAGGCAAAGATTGGGGAAAAAGCATTAAATGTGTCAGAATTGCAACCAAATGAAGAGTGGGTGGACGTTTCGGAGCGCTTTATCCAAGGTATCAAACCCGGAATTGCCATCTATGAAAGATTCTCTCGATCAGAAAAGCCGGAAAGCCCGAATGGAAAAAATGATTATTTCTTAGATAAAACGGGAAATAATGAGCTGAATTGGGCTATCTTTATACAAAATATTTCAAAGGTAAAAATCAATGCTTTGGAGTTATATAAAGAACTCCCAAAAAGCACAAAAGCTGTTGAAAACATAGAGTATGGCGCGGGAAAAGTAACCACAAGCGCTGAAAAAATCCGCTGGGTTGTGGAAAATTTGGAACCGGGAAAAATGATGAAATTATCATTTAAGGCTATTTTACGACCAGTAAAATCCGGAACGGGCGCAATCAAGGTAATTTACAATTTCACACAAACCACGGATTTATCAACGGAGGAAATCTTAGGTCTTGGCACCGCCGGAAACCGAATATCAAAAGCCATTTCCTTTATCGGTACAGTGAAAACCGCGGGATTGATCGAATTGACCGAAAAAGATGAAAGTCCGAACTATTGGGATGCGAAAGTGAAGTTAACCAATCGGAGCGAATTGTCCGCAAAAGTACTTTCGGCAGAATTGATCGGAAAAGAAGGAGACAAATCCGTTTTATATAAAAAGGAGGAGTATAGCGGAAATGGTGGGTTGAATCTTCCGGCATTTGAAGAAATCAGCCTTTTAAAGAGCGAAATTGAATCTTCAAGCAGACCGGTATTAAAATACAAAGCAGACATTTATCCGGAGTTTTCTTACACCGAGAATAATACACTTACCATGAGTATCGATGAAAAAGGTTTCGAATTGAATGACATTGGGGTATCAAAACAATTAAGCGTGACGGAATTACAATCGTTTAAGGAGAACGATTTTGAAATAACCGTGAACTTATTGAATAATTCTTCGTTATCCATCTCCGAACTCTTTTATCAAGAGTCATTACCCGGTGATTTCAGGTTTGGAGATCTCGAGAATCTAAAAATTATGGTTAATGATCATCCATATCTTATTGCCGATCTGAAAAAACAAAAGAAAGTATCCATAAACGATACAAGCACTCAGAATTTATCAACCGAACTCGCTACTTTGGAATCTCAAATCAAGGAAATTACCAATTTTATTAATGAGAAAGCGGAGCAAGTGAACAAAATCAATAAGGAACAAGTCAAGAAAAAACTTGAAGAAAATGGAACTCAAGTCGCCGAAATCACAAAGAAAATGGATGAATTAAAGAAAAATAAGGCCATCATTGAAAAGAATTCGGAAACGACCACAAATGAATTCAAGAAAATAAACGGTAACCTTAGCCAACTAAACGACGAACTCCAATCATTAACCACAGCCAAGAAACTCTTGGAAGATCTTAATGGATTTAAAGCAAAAAAAGCCAGCCTTGAATCGGAAATCACGGGATTAAAAGTCAAAATCGACGATTTGAAACCCCAAATTGACTCGGAACAAGATCCGAAGAAAAAGTCAAAATTGGAAAAACAACAAGAGCAAATGCTTGCAAAAAGTGAAACCGCCAAGGCAGAATTGAAATCCCTCGAAGAAAAAATCACAGAAATAGAAAAGAAATATAAAAATCAATCAATTGAAACGATTTCAGAAAAAATTACTAAGATTTCTCAAGAAAAAGCCAAGGTCGAAGAGCAAGTCAGAATAAAACAACATGATTTTGATAAGGTAAAACAAGAAATCGAAGTCATAGAAAAGCAATTACGAGAAGAAGAAGGCTTGAAATCAAAACTAACCACAGAAATCCAACAATTAAAAGAGACAATTTCAACAACGGAAGCACAATCCCAAAAGATCTCAGAATCTGAAGAAAAGTTAAAGGCTTTGCAGAAACAAGCAGAAATTGCAAAATCAAAGAAACAAATTGCCGAATTATTAGAACAATCGAGCATTTCACCTGCGGAAAGAATTCAAAAAATCGTGGAACACACAGAAAAAATTATCAAATCCACCAAACTCACAAACTTATATTTGGACATCATAGACCTTAATGCGAATCCTACTTTGTTAATCCGGCTCTTGGACGCATCAAATGTAATCGAAGAAATAAAACCGAATTCTACCATCAAATTGATCTACCCGGTGCATGCAATCAAACCCAAACCTGAAGCAGATTATAAATTCCATTCCACCGTGTTTTATTCTCTCGCGGGAACATCGCAATTCCACAGATATCAATTATCCGAAAATGCTGTGCCAACGGTTCAAATAATCCATCAAAGAAGAGGCATTTCCTTGGGCCGAATCGTTGATAATTACATAGAAAACGACAAAATCGCGGTTACGGTTCTCGTGAAAAACACCGGAAATGTTTCAATCAAAGACTTGAAAATTGCCGATTTTATCCCGGAAAATTCCGAACTTCTCAATATGTCCCAAGAAGTAGAAGAAATCTCAACGGCTAAGAAGCAAAAGAAGATTATTTGGAAGATCGACTCGCTTGGCCCATATCAAGAACTTGAAATTTCGTATATCTTGAAATTCCTTGGAGATACCCGCGATATGGATGAATTCGACCTGATTTTGGTATAAACAGATATTGGAGGAAAAAAAAATGAGCATAGAAATTATAGAAGATGTAGATTTGGAAGAAATCTATCCGAAATTGGATTCGGATAAATTAAAGCAAATCTTAAAGTATTACGAATCGGTGGACACTTCAATTTTAGATACAACCAAAAATATAAACGATTTGCCCGAATCCATCAAATTTATTCTGAACAGAATCTTCATCTCAAAAAATGATAAAACTCTATCCGGACTGAAAGCAAGATTCTTGAATTCGATGGAATTAATTAAGGAATTGGATGGAGTAAGCATCGAAGCTGAGGATCTTGACCTCGAAAAACAAAAGATCGATTTAATCGTGCGAACGCCACAAGAAAATAATCTCTATTGGGTCATTTTCCTTGACTATTTTGACGAGATCAGTGTAAAGCGATTCGATCGTTCGATAAACAAATATTTTGAAGGTTTAAAAACCTCGCAAACAGGTGAATCTGCCGTTGAAAAAACGATCCCGGACTTGATTATATTCGTATCATTGAAAATCGAACGAAAATCGGCTTTAAAATACGAAACGATTAAAATTGCAGGTTCAGCGATCCCCTTGATTCATTTTGTTGAATATTATGATTCAAACAAACCATTCGAAGACCAAGATATCATCCATATCAATCAATTCAAAGTAAAAGGCTTTAACTTCGGATCTATAGAAGACATTCTCTTGTGTGCAAATAAAATAATCAAGAAAGGAAAATGTGAAATAAAAGTCGAAAAAACCGATAAAAAGGTTATACCATTATGGAAAGGGATAGTTAATCCCGCATCATTTTTCAAAAGAGGAGGTAATTAAAAATGAGCAATTTAGAAATCCAACAAGATGCAGATGCTTCCGCCAATTTGGACATCTCATCGAAATATATCATCTTTGAGTTGAACAAAGAGAAAATCGCAATCCCGCTAAACTACGTGCAAGAAGTCATTGATATTTCAAAATATCGATCCCTTCCCAAGATATCAAATCACTTCATTGGGGTCTATAATCTCCGGAATGACATCCTTCCATTGATCGACTTGAAGACTCTCCTGTTCAACGAACAAAGAACGAAGGCTAAAATTGACATCATCCGATGTATCGTTCTCAAGATCCAAAAGGATATATTGGGACTCTCTGTTGATAAAATACTCCAAATTATTGATGAGGAACAAATTGATACCGAAAATCTTCCGAACCTTGTGGAAACATCCATCGATACTGAAGATATCCTCTCAATCGGAATGACCAACGAGACCCCTATCATCATCTTGGATATTTTGAATGTGATTAAGAAGAAATTAGCGGTTGATATCAATATCTCCGAAGAAGCAAAACGATCACGGATAACTGATGAACCGGATGGATCCGCTAATGCAATTCTGAACTTGAGCCAAAAACAACTTGATGCATTGAGAGAAATCATTAATATAGCATCCGGAAAAGCATCCACCGCAATGTCCAAACTATTCAAGGAAAAATCTGCAGTGGGCATTAACATTGAAGATGTGCGCATTAAAATGATTAATGATATCGGCACAGCGAAAGGATTTAAACTGGATGAAAAGACTTTGGGAATTAAAGCATATATCCAAAATGATCTTGAAGCCGCAATTTTCCTTATGATTCCGGCAACAGAAATCGGTAATTTAATGGCAAACCTTGCTGACCTCGAGAAACCCAGTTATGAAATCGAATCTTTAGAAGATTTAAGCCAAAAAGCCATATCTGCACTTTCGGAAATCGGAAATATCATTATTTCACACTACTGTGCCGGAATATCCGACTTCTTGAAAATTAAGGTATATCATGATGTCCCGCAATTGGCGATGGACAGCTTTGGTGCATTGATTGATTCTGAAATCGCACATTATTCCAAAAATTCGGATAGTGTCATCTTCCTCGAAACATCAATCATAACCAAACAAAACACCATAACCGGAGCAATCCTTTTACTCCCGAAATTTGAGTATATCGAAAATTTGGTCAATCTCTTAAATGTCGATTCTGTGGTATCCATCCTAAACCAAGAAGCAGAAGGAACCAACCCGATGGACATTCAGAAAGCTCAAGCTAAAAAATTAAAACCGAAATCCGGTGCGCTGAATGTTAAGATTAAAGACAACGAACAAATCGTAGATCAAGCAAAAGCGGCACCTGTGAAGAAAGAAACATCAAAAGATAAAAAATCGAAGAAGAATCTTCAAGAAGAAGAAGTCTTTTCCATGATCCAATTTCAAAAGGACTTTGAAATCTCGCAAACCGATAAGGTATCGCTAAACATCAATGAACAAGACTTGGACACCTTCAGAGAACTCGGAAACATCGGAGCGGGGAACGCGGGAAATGCACTTTCACAAATTCTTAATAAAAAGGTCCTTCTTGAAATTCCGCCCGCAAAATTGATCCCCATTGCAAACACTGCTAAGGAATTTGCAGAGAAGAATGTTCTTTTAGCTGGATATGCGGGAATGCTCAAGGGATTCTTGGAATCAAACATCTTCTTATCCTTCCCGGTTGAAGATATCGAAAACCTTTTACAGATGATTTTGGAAACCGAAAAGAAGAAAGAACTGACCAAAGAAGGCGATCTCAATAATGCAGAACGCTCCGCTATTGTTGAAGTATTCAATATCTTGATGGGACATTATATTGCAGCACTATCCGATTTCTTGAAAATTAAAACTGAACCGCCCGAATACCGGTTCTTCTTCGAACGATCCAATAATATATTCAAATCTTTGGGAATCGATGTGAATCGACAAGATATTAAAGCGGTGGTGGTCGAAACATCTATAAAGGTATCGGATGGACCTGTAATTCGAGGAAAATTCATCATGTTCCTTAACCCGACCATTGTTCACAAAGTAATTGAACGCATTACCGAAATCTGGTGAGCTTTCACCGAAACACTTGATTCGTTTCTTTTTTTTTTTCAAATTTTCAAAACTATATTTTGCGCGGTTGGAACAAATTCGCTCTTTTGATAGGTATATAGGTTCATGTGGAATAATAACATTGAAGGTGTGGAAATGATCGAAGAAAAAAGATTCACGAACCGAAGCCCTTATCAGCGGAAATTGGATGTTTCGTGTAAAGAAGATGATCCTTTTTATGAATTCAAGACAAAAATGAATAGATTCTACGAAAACCCATTGAACGGCGAGAAATATTATAATATGATAATCGAAACCATCTCTAAAGAAGCAAAAATTGATTTGTCTCTTTATCGAACGAATTTCCTTCATCGAAGAATTTATTATCGCATCATGAAATTGAATCTTGCTACCTATTCTCAATACATCGAGTTCCTGCAGAGAGAAAAAGCGGAAATTCAAAAATTCGTTGAGTCTTTTACCATCCATGTCACCGAATTCTTCCGGGATGTTGCTCCTTTTACATATCTTGAGCAAGTATTGATTCCAAAAATAATTGAAGAAAAAAAATCGAGTTCGGAATCAAGAAATACGCTCACCATTCTTTCCGCACCATGTAGTACGGGGGAAGAGCCATATTCTGTGGCAATCATTTTAGATCAATTAAAAAAGAAAAAAATAATACCGGAATCCATGACTATCCAATTCTACGCTAGCGACATTGACCAAGGTGTCTTAGATTTTGCCCAACAAGGAATCTATACAAAAGAAAGCTTGAAAAGAGTTCCGCAAGAAATTATCGATCGGTATTTCCGAACCCTTGATGAAAAACACTATCAAATAAAACCTCTTGTTAAACAGCATATCACTTGGATACAGCACGATTTATTAAAACCGCTTTCTATAAAAAATATTGATTTGGTTATTTGTAGAAACTTCCTCATTTATATTTCCAAAGATTCGCAGAATATTGTAATCGATAATCTTGTTAAATCCATGAGTCCGGGTGCATATCTCATGTTGGGCAAGACTGAAGGATTTCCGTTAATCAGTACTAAAGCATTTGTGCCCGAAAATATTAAAGAACATATTTACAGATCCGCTACGAAATCTGTAAATATAAGTAAGGAGGGTTGTTAGTTGATACGGAAATTGTATTTAGTTCACATTTCCGGCACATGCTTGCATTATATTGACTTTGAAGAAATAAAAATCGAAAAATCTGAAAAAAAGGCCGTGCATCCCCAACTTGCTTCAGGATTTTTCAGCGCAATCATTTCCTTTTGTGATAGTGCTGTTGATAATGGCTCTATTGAAACAGATAAAATTTGCAAACTTGCGTGGAAGAATCTCGATTTGTATTTCTTCAATTTACAAGAATATTATTTGATCATTGAAGCGGACAATAAAAATATGAGCATTGACGATCAAGATTGGAAAAATATTTTCAATTATCTCTCAAGCGGTATCAAATCTATGATAGAGAGTGGAACCTTAAAAGAGGGATCTGGACTTATTCCCGACTTCTCTGATTTCGAGAACAACTCTCGAGAATACATCGCAAAAGTACTCCGAAGAAGCCTGTTGAAACGCTTATCAAAGCAATAGGCAAATAAACGAATAATTTTTTAAAGATCAAAAATATGCTAAATTAGGTTGATTTCAGAGGTCTTATAACATGCAAATAATGGTCGGCGTCCATGAAAAATGCCCGTTTTGCTCAGAATATTATTCAATCCAATCGGAATTCACTTTGAAACAAGGCTCACTCACCAACATTTTGGTGAAACCGCATGAAAAATGCGGAGAATTCATCATCATTGTTGATTCTGAAGGAAAATTGAAAGGAACCTTGGTGGTTGAAAAAAAAGAGATAGAAACCAAGAGTGTGCAACAATATTCAAATATTTTGAGTTTAGATGATAAAAGTATTTTGTTTTATTATATACAAGCAATTTCCCGAGAGAAGAATCCAAAAGGCACTTTGATCGCTACCGAAGCTAAATTTAATGAATTTGTTCATGGTCAATTTTTCTCAAAATGGTTGGAAAATTTTTCGGAAGCTAAAAAGGATTTTGCACTAATGACTTCACAAGAAATTATTTTAGCCTCGGTTGCGATAAATAAGAATTTTCGTATCACTTTTGGCTTCAACCTCGAAAAAATGATTGAAAAAAACATTCCGATTAATTCTATGGATGCAGCATTGAAATGGCTCAAAGAAATGTGTATTGAGTTATCCAAAAAGGTTTTAAATTAATGATAGTTTCCAAGTCAACCTTTCGGGGGAATTTGCTTCATTGAAAGTTGAATTTTTCCTTTTTCTTTATCGATATTGATGATTTTGACATCGACAATATCTCCGACAGACACAATCTCGTGAGGATTTTTAACAAATTTATTTGCCATTTCTGATTTATGCACCAATCCAGAATTTTTGAGTCCTATATCCACAAAAGCCCCGAAATCTACCACATTCCTTACGGTGCCCTTTAGAATCATTCCTATCTGTAAATCTTCGAGTTTGAGAACATCACTTCTAAGAATTTGAGGTGGCAAATCGTCTCTCGGATCCAAATTCGGTTTGAGCAAATCCATCAAAATATCTTTAACGGTTTGTCTATCTATATTCAGTTCTTCGGCTATTCGTTTTGGGATGAATTGGTTGATCGTTTGTTCCAATTTATTTTCTTTACGTAATTTTCTATAGTCTTCAAGGCTTATTTTTTGTGTTTTCAAGATATTTTCTGCAATTGTATATTTTTCTGGGTGTACAAAAGTGGCATCGAGCGGATTTTCACAATATGGTTCCAAAATCTTCAAAAATCCCGCCGCTTGCTCGAATGTCTTCTGACCGATACCGGTGACGGACAAAATTTGTTTTCGGTTTTTAAAAATTCCATTCGCTTTTCGATATTCAACAATGTTTTTTGCTGTGCGCGAGTTCAAACCCGAGACATACGAAAGCAGCTTGGAAGATGCAGTGTTAATATCGACGCCCACTTTGTTAACAATATCTTCGATGGTTGCATCCAATTCTTGTTTTAATTCGGTTTGATTGACGTCATGTTGGTATTCGCCAATTCCGATCGATTTCGGGTCGATTTTAATCAATTCTGAAAGCGGATCTTGCAGCCTTCTCGCTATCGAAATCGCGCCTCGGACCGTTACATCTAAATCGGGAAATTCCTCGATTGCAATCTCCGAAGCCGAGTACACAGAAGCACCCGCTTCGCTTACGATACAATACTGGATTTTCTTTTCTTTTTTGGCAATATCGGTAGCCAATTGCTCCGTTTCCCGCGATGCGGTGCCGTTACCGATTGCCAATACATAAGCATTATGTTTTTTTGCGAGATCCAATATCTTTTTTTGGGCTTCCTCGTATTTGCTTTGAGGTTTGTGAGGATATATCGTTGTATTTTCTAAGAAGTTTCCCGATTCATCTATTACGGCTACTTTACAACCCGTTCGGTATCCCGGGTCGATTCCTATGATTCGCACGCCCTTTAAAGGTCTAGTTAATAAAAGGTTTTTAAGATTGACCGCGAAGACTTTAATCGCATGCTTTTCGGCTTTCTCGGTTAACTCCGTGCGATATTCCCGCTTGATCGAGCGCATGATGTATCTCTTATACCCGGCCGTAATGGCCTTCTCGTAATGTTCAAGCAAGGAAGAATTTCTGTTTGTAATAAGTTTCTTTTTGATGTCAGCAATGATAAAATCATCTTGGCTTTCGATCTCACTTTCCAAATATCCCAATTTTTCTCCCCGATTAATGGCAAGGATCTGGTGCGGTTCCAATGCATTTCCGGGACTTGAAAAATCGAAATAAATCTCGAATGTCTCCGGCTTTACTTTTTTGGAAAGATTTGTATCTTCTCCTTCTTCTTCAGCAGAGCTTGAATCCGTTTTATCTGCTTGTGATTCTTCTATTTTTGCTTTTTGTACTTTGAAAGTGTTCTGCTTGAAGATCACGTCCCTTACGAATTTCCGAACCTCTGGATTATTTCCTACATCTTCCGCAACGATGTCTATTGCTCCATTGATTGCCTCTGTGATGTTGGCTACGCCCTTTTCCGGATTCACAAAGGTTTCTGCTAACTCCTCAATCTTTACGTTTTCTCTCCCTTGTGTGATCATCTCGGCTAGAGGCCCCAACCCTTTCTCCCGAGCTTTCGCACCGAGTGTTTGGATTTTGGGCTTGAACGGTAAATAAATATCTTCAACTTCTTGTAATGATTGAGCATTATTGAGCTGTTGGATCACCGAGTCAGACATTTTTCCTTGGTCGCTGATCATTTTAAAAATTTGGTCTCTCCGCTTTGTAAAATTCGTGATTCGTGAATACTCTTTCTGGATCTCCCTCAATTCGGTCTCATTCAAGCTTTCGGTGACTTCTTTTCGATATCGGGCAATGAATGGAATGGTATTCCCTTCTTCCAATAATTTTATCGCCGATTCGATCCGTTTTGGCGAGATATTCGCTGCTTTCGAAGTCTCTTGAATCGGGTCGATTTGTTTAAGCGCGCTTTCCATATATGTGTTCAAAGCGCAAATTTATTATAAATTTATTCTTGAATACCCATAGAGCGAATCATTATAAAAAGAAAATCTGAAAATAATGAAAAAACGCGTTTAATCATGAAAATCGATGAATTACAAAATCTCAATTTCGAAAGTCGTGATCTCGAACTTTCCAATGTCAAAACTGAGCTTCCCTTGGGCAAGATCCCATGAATATTTAAATCCTTGGATCGGCCGCTCCAAAATGTCTGTAGGTTTGATTCCTTTGATCTGTTTCAATAGATTTTTATCAAAATAGATTTCGGCTTGAGATGGAACACCGCATTGCTCGACAATTCGGACGATATAATTTTTGGAAGGTTCCCATTCTTTGCGCTTAAATGCTGTGACATACACGTTTGGAGTTTTTGTGACGATGAGAGGATTACCCATAGTTAGTTCATTCATACCCGATTTGTTAGTTGCTTTGAGCACGATGATCGGATTGTTAAATTCCTCGGCCGCATGTTTCACAATCAATGAGGGTTTCGCGGAAGAATCTATCAATGCGCCGTTCTTGTGAGGCAGTAAGGAATATCTACAGATATAGGGCCAAAGCGAGATGAATTCCGAAACCTTCGTTCCGGTTTTTTGTTCACGAAATTTTCTTTCTTCGTTAACCCACGCTTCCGCTGCGGGGGTCGGATAAACAGGGGTTCGCAGCATGGTTAAACGCAAGGAATCTTTTTCCAATGTGTCATATGCGTATTTTCCGTTATTGATAAGGGCGACACCCCATGAATTTTCCGGTGTTGAAACATCAAAATATTTGTGTCCAATTTTCTCCCAACGCGCTTTGTCCGCGGGCGTTTTTGGTTCGGTAGATCTCTGAATCGCGCAATACATTTGGTCACTTGTGCAATATTTCGCACCGGTGGCAAATTGATAGCCCACTTTTACGAGCACATAGGGTTGTTTCCAATCCGTTTCCCATTCGAGGTATAAATCGGGCCGATCTTTGAATAATGAGATTCTTTGGATAACCCGATTTTCTCCCATCGGTTTGTTTGCCTCAGTTTTCGGAACTATTGGTCCATTGCCCAAGGTCCGTCTAATTTCGATTGTCGAAAATACGGGCCCATCGTGCAAAACCTTAATGGAGAGATTATGGGCATTATCTATTGAAATGGGATGCTTCCAATAATCGAATTTCATATTCCATGCATGATCCGTTGGATAATCATCTACAAAGCAGAAATTCAAATTCGATTGATCTCCTTTTATAATATTTTTCCCGTCGTTAATATCTTTGGTCTCTACGCTGATAATGGCGCCAGTTTTTTCATCAAGTCTAATTCTGGTAATTTTGTTATCCAATTCCGTATTTGTCGCTTTTATTTTTTCTCCTTTGAACTCCGCGGGGTATATCCGCGCTGGAGTTGCGGAAAGGGCTTTCAATTCTAAAACAGACCACCAACCCGCAGGTAAGGGTTCTCCATTGTTTGGATTCTCCGCACATACGGGTTGCGCAATATATTTCTTCCCGGTTCCATTTAATAATTCAATTTCTGCATATTGCGGATATCCGTGAGCATTATATTTCACCGGAAAATCGACTTGATCCGCCGCAATGAAAACCCTGTCCAATCTGTTCCAATTGAGCTGATTCACGAAAATAAGGTTGGATTCCTTTGGCACCGACAGAATATTCGAGATGTCTCCATGAATTTTTGCAATGATCCGCTTGCACTCTTGCCACATTTCGTATAAATCATCATAAACTTCGGGGATACTCGATCCGGGCAAACAATCGTGGAATTGATTCTGTAAAACCATTTTCCATACCAATTCAAACATCTCGAAAGGATATTGATAATTAGGGTTCGCAAGAGACAAAATCGACGCTATCACCTCGCTCGACACCAAAAGATTCTCGAACAAACGGTTATGCCTTTTCACTTCGGGGTGCACGCTGAAGGTGCCGTGATGGTATTCCAAATATAATTCATCGTTCCAAGTGGGAACCTTGCTTTTATATTGCGCCAAATCTTCGAAAAATTTATCGGCGGTTGACCATTTCATGAATCCGAGCTTTTCAAAGGCATTTGCCCTTGCAACCTCTTGATGTGTGGGTCCGTGGCCACCATCTCCTTTTCCGAAAAAGATACCAACGGGCGGAATGATTTCATCCAAATCTAAATGCTCATCTATCTCGTTGTAATCCTTGGTATAATCCCACACTTTTAATCCCGATGGTTTTGGAGGATGTCGGCCGATTTCGAATCTCATCCAATTCTCAACCGGTGAAAAATTCTGTTGGAAATTGGCACTCAAAATCTTCGATCCATCCGGACTTTGCCAGAAAAAGTTCACAAATGGGAACACCGTTTGCCGATTCCATGTTATCTTGGAGGTCCAGAAATATTCGGCGCCGGATTTCACAAGGATCTGCGGAAGACCAACGTTGTACCCGAACGAATCGAGCATCCATTCGGTCTTGGCTATCTGGTTGAATTGATCCTTGTAGAATCGCTGTCCGTATAATCGTTGCCGGCAAAATGCTTCACCGGATGGCATCATACAATCGGGTTCCACCCATGAACCTCCAACTAATGAAATCTCTCCGCTTTTTACCACCTCTTTCAGTTCATTGAAGAGTTTTGGGTCATCTTGAAGACACCACTCAAATAACAACGGTTCCGATGCGGAATAATTAAACTTTTTCGGAAATAGTTTACCGTGCAGAATCGCTTTTCTAAACGTAACAAGGCTCTTCTTTCGGGTTTGTTCGTACCGCCATCGCCACGCAATATCAATATGCGATTGGCCAGTCATATGAATTCGTAAATCATCGGGGTTCGCGGTAACTTTTATAAAACTTTTTATCTGGTCGATCTCTTTTTGAACCTCCGCAAGAAAGTCCTCATCTTGCGGTATTTCTTCAAACCAAAGGGTCCGCGTTTGGGCATTATCGATCTCAGGCTCCTCAAATTTGGAAGGATCCTGTCGCTCGGAGCCCGAGTATTTTCCTATACGTGCCATGCGGGTACAAAGAAATAAATGGATTAAAAGCTTTTAATTTATTATGAGCGAACGAATCTCCTTGGACACTGAAGAACTCGATGAAAGAAAGTTCATTCAGTTGATGGCTGGGCAATCCCTCACCGAAGAACTCGAAGATCCTAAAGAAATTTTGGGCTTAACCAATCTTCACAACGAATCATATCTCGAAAAAACCCGGGTTCACCCGCTTTCCTATTCTCCAGATTTTAAAAATCATTCCGATTTAATCATGATTCCCACTTGTTATAAGTTCGCTTTTGACCTTGAAAAGAAATACAACGAAATAAAATAATGCTCAATTCGATTTTTCTTTTCCCTATTTTTGTCAACGTTTTCTTTTGTGAGTTTTGAGGCGTTTGGAACACGTCGAACAACAGTTGCTAAAAATCCGCAATAATAGGAATTTTTGGTCCGGTTAAAATTTAAAAATTTGGGAAAAAACCTAAAATCTTATTCGTGCGCCGAAATTTCAATGAAATTAATTATAATGCTCAAATCCTTTCGATTCGTTCTGGTTTCATCAAATTTACAATTGCACCGATAAGTATAATCAAGACTCCGGAAATTTGATATACAAGCGCGTTTTGAGGAAGAGCGCTTAGCAAGGATTGGGCTAAGGAAGTCATCATTTGTCCTATTGGTAAAATGACTGGTGATGCCATTCCAACGATAAACTCAAGGATGGGAAAGATTACTTTGATCCCGTTCAGAACGGAATCTATAATTTGCCAAAATGATTCTAATCCTCCCGCGGCTTGGAGAACCGTTAAAGAAAGGGACCCCAATGCAGATACAAGGAGAATTGCGAATAATGTTTTACTCATTTTTTTCCGCCTCCATTTTATCTAAATCTGGTTCATCTTCTCCTTCAGAGCCAGGCTTTTTGAATTGTTCGATGGGTCTATTGAGAAAATCATCGTCGACGGGTTTTAATTTTGCAAGTTCTGGTTTTGCACTCAGTTTAATATCCTCCGCAACTTTTACTCCTGTTTCCTTGTTAAGCGTAGGAAGATTCAAAGGTTTCTTCTCTCCAGAGGTGGATTTAGCGACCTTTTTACGATATTCTTCTGCTTCTTTTTGTTTTTCTTCATCTGGGAAAAATCCCCAATCAATTATATCGATGATCGCTAAAATTATGTTTAGGAATACCACACCTATTACCATGAAGGCCATGCTTGTGAAATCGATGGTGACTCTACCCGTGAAATCTCCGCCAGTTACAAAATCCAATACAACAACCGTGGCCCCGCTGAATTTATAACTCCAAATATAGATTGCATTGAAGAAAATCTTGAGAACATTTACAATTCCTTTTCGTATAGTCCTCTTGGGTGAAGAGGCACTAAAGAACGCTAAAGCGACCACAATAAGGCCCACGTTAATGATATAGAACGAAATTTTTTCAAAATTTTCGGGAGTTATTCCGACGGTGATTCCGGCTAATTGTATATTTCGAATGTAATCGAACGTAAAGAGAGGAATCACAATTAACATTATCGTTTGATAAACCGCTGCAGCAGCACCTTTTGCAAGATTTATAATTCCTTTTTTCATATTCATCGACATTTTACGCTTCCACCATCCTCGTTATGTTATAATTCAAAGCAATCTTGAACGAAACGAGATTTAGGTTCGTACGGCCGTTCACCTCAAGATCCAAATAGTAATAGTACTCTTGATTTCCTATTTCAATCCAAACATCGTTAAAAAACGGGAAACTGAAATCTGCTCCACTTGCGTTAATAAAAATAGGTGTTATCTCCCGTGCCGCTAAAAGAATCCCACCAATGGTTTTATCCATTATTTTAAACGATTTACTTATATTTCCTGAGAATTCCGGCTTTTCAACAATAGAGATTCTCAATGATACACTCACATCAGAAATATTGAATGCGCCCCGATTGTTAAACGTGATATTCAAGCGAAAGTAGGGATTCGCTTGATTGATATCTATTTCTGCTGTTTCGTTATACACGGTGACGTTATCGGGACTCGACAAAATTTGTGTTGAACTTAAAATCCCGATTGCACTTACGAGAGAAAGCGAAATCTGAATGATAAGTAACACAATTTTGATAGCCATCTTGATTTTTCCAATCATCATATCTTTTTCCGCCTTTTAAGATATTAAAATTTATGATTTAAAAAAACATAAAAGTTATTGATGGAAAATTTCCTTATATTCGATTTTTTAAGCGATAATGGCTGGCTAGCTTCATTTTAGATGGAATAAGGATGAAGTGAAAAATTATTGGAATTGGAGTAAATTATGAAGGTTTTTTTAATTAGAGGTTAAAACGTTATTAACAAATATAAA
>CAZUTM010000066.1:7228-23404 GCA_964623665.1 uncultured archaeon | reverse complement strand
GATTCAGCCACCGCAGATTCCTCGGTCTCGGAGACTTCAACAGCATCCGATTCCGATTCCGATTCAGCCACCGCAGATTCCTCGGTCTCGGAGACTTCAACAGCATCCGATTCCGGTTCAGCCACCGCAGATTCCTCGGTCTCGGAGACTTCAACAGCATCCGATTCCAATTCAGCCACCGCAGATTCCTCCGATTCGGAAACATCAACAATATCGGATTTTGATTCAGCCACCGCAGATTCCTCGGTCTCGGAGACTTTAGTAGACTCGGGTTTTAAAGTGACATTTGTTTCTTCGGAATTTAATATAGCTTTTACTTCCCCTAAAATGGATACTTCATGCTCTAGAGGTTTTTTGGAGGAGGCTACTTGGTTTTCAACAATGACTTCAGCCGGAACTTCAAGTACATGGATAATTTGTATCTCTTTTGAAAGAGGTTTTAAATAGTCCGGAGTAGGTGGTGGATTTACCACTTTCTCTTTAGATTTTGTGATTTCTACGGGTAATTGCTTAACTTCTTTAAATTCAACAAAAGGCATTATTTTTGGTTTATCTTTTTCGGACTCTGATGATGTTTGATTTATTTTTTGGATTTGTTTTTCTAATTTCACCATCGGATCTTCTTCAAGTGTGGTATATTCATTCGAGATTGCATCGATGCCTTGTTCCTTCATAGTTTCAATTTTTTTCTCAAGATCTTGATTTAAAATGAATATTCCCTTTTTTATTTGCTTTGCCTTTATCTGTTCCGTTGGTATTTTTTCATTTATTTCAATGGTTGGTTCCTTCCCTATTGTTTGGGGGTTCTCTTGTTCGGATGCCTTTATTTCGATTTTTTCACCGGTAATTATTTCGGAGGGTTCTTTTAATATCGTTTTTTCTTCTATTTTCTGATCTTTTTGTGATATTGTATGGTCCTCCATTGGCTGAGTAATGGAAGGGTCGATTTTTGGTGATTGGTCTTCTTTTTTGATTTCTTTGATAGGCATGACTACGGAGATGTAACCGGGCAAATCATAACTATAATTTCTCTTTAAAATATTCGGATCTGAAGATTGGGGTTCTTTGGATTGGGATTGCTTCGTGAGTTCTGGTTGGGATAATGTTGTGGGGTCTTTTTTCATTTCTTGAGTGAGAAGTTCGGATTTGGAAAAAGTATCTGTTTTATTCGATTCTTGATTCTTACCCTCTGATTTTTTTATCGCTAAATCATCAAAAATAATTACACCGGGAGATTCGTTTGTCTGGTTATTTTGCGATTTTTGATTATTTTCAGGATTCTGAACGTTTTTTTTTTCTGTTTTTATATCTGCTGTTGCAATTTTTTCCCTTGTTTGGGCCATTTTTAACGCGGTAGAAAATCTATCTTCTTGAGATGTGCTTTGGCTCATTTGATTTTCCAAAAATTGCAACATCTTCGATAAATCGATTTCCTTTTTTTCTCCTTTGCCCTTAATGAAATCATTAAATGTCTCTTTGATTTGTATTTTTTTCTGTCGTAAAAAGATAATTACCTTTGCGAAGCGTGCTTGCATGGCACTGGGGGAATCTTTGATTAATTCTTGAAGTTCTTCGATAAAATAGTCGTAATCTTCCGGATCCACTTGATCATCGCTTGACATTTTGATTCTCCTCCTCCGCTTGCTTTTTCCATTATTATAAAAGCCGTTCCCGAATATATAGATTTGTTCAAAGCATTTTCTAGCGAATTTTCACAAGAGGTTGCTATTTCTACAAAATTATATTCAGTTTATAAATATGTGCATTGTGTTATTTTTGTTTTTTTCATGAATTCAACTTTCCAATCCCGTCCATCCAATTCATGGATTGGCCTAAGTCCCCGAATCGTATCTTGGGCGGGAATCTTTGTTTTATCAATATAATGCACTTTTCTTATTTTGTGCATCCATGTACTCACCAAAGCCCAATATACGATTAAGAAAATCGGCACATATGTTCCGCATGGTTTACAGAATCCTTTCTTCAATGCGGCAACCAGATCATCCGGATCCTCCGATTGAACATCTGCTTGAGTCCAGGTGTAGCCAAAATTCGTGGGGTCGTGAGCATCGGTACCAGCTATCCGGCCTTTTGGGTAATTTTTGAACATGGAATGAACTTTTGAATTTAAAAAGTTCAAGTTTCCATTGGTCCATTCGATTCCATCGATATCTAATTTATAAACAAGATGTTCCCATCTTCCTTTAAATTGATAGACTGCTGGATGGGAGCAATAGATTGCACAATCTTGTTCTCGCAAGCGTTCAATTGTGATTTCCGGATCCCATGTATCTTTTGCGTAGTCCCATTCTTGAATACCAAAGGCCAAAAAATGATTATAATTTGTTGAGACTTCGATAGCTGGTATTACAGGTAATCCATATTCTTTTCCGGCTTCTTTAAACAATTCCATTCCGCTGATAGTGTCATGCTGCATTGCATTTAAAAAGTTAAACCGTTTCTTGATTGTTAATTTGGCCAAAAGTCGTGGCGTTAAGGATCCGTCGTGCAAATCAAAGCAGCCGTGAACATGGGCATCGAATACAGCACCGAATCGAGAAATCGGATATACCTTTGAATTCATGCAATCAAAATTTTAGCAAAATTTAAGAAATTTGCGCTTTTTTTTTCCCCAAAGAGGGTGAGAATGATTTCAAGCGCTGAACAAGGTAAAAAAATCCGACAACCCATCATTACGGTGTTAGGACATATTGATCATGGTAAAACATCTTTATTAGATTATATTCGTGGCACCGTCGTTCAAAAACGTGAAGCGGCGGGTATAACTCAACATATTGGTGCAAGTTATTTTCCTATGCAAGATATTCTTGATTTTTGCGGGGGAAAATATCAAGGGATGAAGGATAAAATTAAAATTCCCGGATTATTAGTTGTTGACACTCCGGGCCATACAGCATTTATGAATTTGCGCAAAAGAGGCGGCGCAGTTGCGGATATAGCGATTGTTGTTATCGAAGCGCATACCGGAACCCAACCTACGACTTGGGAGGCCATCCGCATGCTTAGAGCAAAGAAAACACCATTCATCATTGCGGCAAATAAAATAGACTTGATTCATGGGTGGAAATCGAAAGAAAAAGCGGATTTTTTGGATACCTATAATTCTCAAGATGAATACACCAAGCAAATCTTGGATGATTACCTTTATCGGATTATAAACGTTCTTTATGAAGAGAAAATCGCGGCGGATCGATATGATCGAATCGATTTCAAAAAAGGAGCCGCCGTTCCGATAGTTCCTACCTCCGCGAAAACTGGTGAAGGAATTCCTACGTTATTAATGACCTTAATAGGAATCGTGCAAAGATTCATGCAAGATCGGATTATATATAGCGAGGGTCCCGCAAAGGGCGTAGTATTGGAGGTTAAAAAAGCTCAAGGGATGGGTACGACGCTGGATTGTTTAATCTATGATGGAATTCTAAAAAAAACGAATCAAATCGTGATCGGGGGAATTAATGGCCCAATTTTAAGGAAAATTAAGGCAATATATACACCAAAACCATTGGATGAGATTAGAGATCCGGCCCAAAAATTTGATGTACAACAAGAGGTCATTGCTGCTGCAGGAGTCAAAATCTTGGCACCGGATTTAGATGATGCAATTGCGGGCTCACCGATTTATGCTGTTGGAGAAGGTCAAAACCCGGAGGAAGTGATTCAAGAGGTCTTATCAGAATTAGAATCTATCAATATCAAGACGGATAATCAAGGGGTGATTCTTAAGGCGGATACCCTTGGATCCTTAGAGGCATTGACGAATTACCTTCAAGAGCATAAAATCAAGGTTCGGGCTGCAAGTGTCGGTGACATCAAAAAAGGAGATGTTCAAGAGGCGATGGCGGTCCGAGAGATGGATCCTATGGCGGGCTTTATCCTCGGTTTTAACGTAAAAATTCTTAACGATGCGATGGAAGAAGCGATGAAAAACGATATCCGAATTTTCACAAGCGATGTAATTTACAGATTAGAAGAAGAATTCGTGGACTATCTAGATAAAAGGAAGCGCGAAGAATTAGAACACGAATTTTCAAAATTGATAATCCCGGGCAAACTTGAAATCTTACCTCAATATATTTTTAGAAGATCTGACCCCCTCGTGGTGGGTGTCCGGGTGAATGGAAAAGCGACCGTAAAAATGCCGATTATCACATCCAAAGGAAATAAGTTAGGACAACTTCATTCGATTAAGAGAAACAACGAAAATGCGCAAAGCGCTGAAGATGGGGAGGAAGTTAGTGTTTCGATCAAAGATGGGGTTATGGGAAGAAATGTAAATGTTGAGGATGTTCTGTATGTAGAATCTCCAGAATCGCATGTTCGATTGTTGAGAACGAAATATCGAGATCAGTTGACCGAAAAACAATTGGCTACCTTGATTGAATATGTGAAATTCAAGAGAGATTTAGAGAAGAATCAATTTTGGGCAGCGTAATTTTTTGATAAGGATCTTCAAGTGTTTAATTTTTTTGTATTTTTCCTCTACGTTTTTATTATGAATTTATTTTGGATTCTGGAGTAATTAGCAAGCCAATGCATATTGGATCGCTTCAAAAACGAATAAAAAGGATATTTACAAACATTTACGAGATTTTTATAAATAAAACAATTTTGAATGCATTTCTACCTAAATGCTTAAATATCTTTGAAACTTAGCCATTTCTATGGCGGAAAATGCATCGATGTTAGAAAAAGCCACATCGCGTAAAGGAAATTTAGGGCTATTCTTTCTTATAACATTTTTGTGGACATGGGTGATTTGGATTCCTGATGCACTAGGAAAGCGTGGGGTTTTACCGGATACGATTTGGACGAACTTGGGCTTTTTTGGCGCATGGGGACCCTTGATTGCAGCACTTATTTTGAGAGCAAAAGAAGATGGGAAAGAAGGAATGAAAATGCTGTTGCAAAAGGGGTTAGATCGCAATTTTGCGAAAATTTGGTGGATTCCAATATTTTTATTTTTCCCAATTCTCATCATCATATCGTATTTTATTGCAATCTATTACGACGGGGTTATTCCCGAATCAGAAGCCTCTTCATTTCTGTTGTTTTTACCTTTTATCTTCTTCTCGGTTCTCTTCACCAGCGGGCCTTTTCAAGAAGAATTTGGATGGAGAGGCTATGCGTTACCCCTATTGCAGAAAAAATACAACGTTTTGCGCTCCTCGCTCATCTTGGGCTTTGTTTGGGCGATTTGGCATCTTCCACAATTTTTGGTGCCTATTGAAAAAACCGGGATGTTCTATATTACTCCGATTTGGTCGTTTATATTAACCGTTATGTCTGCGAATATTATATATTCATGGGTTTTTAATAAAACAAATCAATCCGTTTTAGCGTCGTTAATTTTGCATACGCAAATGAATTTCTTCTTTTGGATCTTTCCAGTTCTTTATACCCCAAATGGATACCTTTTTGTGTTAATAATATTTGCAATTGCTGCGGCACTGGTGTTTGTTTTGAATAAGAAAATGTTTATGAGCAAAGCGGAATAAGCAAACATGCGTGTTTTTCTTTATTTTTTTTTGTTTGAAATTTCATGAAATAACTTTTTATGTGGAAACAGCAAAATATATGATATATTCGGAGATGTTCGTGAGGAAAATGGGGGATGTTTCGCATTCAGATACTTCGATGAACAGTAAATTGCTCACTCTATTAAGGGAAATCTTTCAATATGAGAATGGGGAGCTGGACTTCGGAGTGTATCGCATCGTAAATCTCAAGAAACAACAGATTTCGGATTTTGTTGAACACAAGTTCATCGAAAACATCCACCAAATCTTACGAAAAACGAATGTACATCAATCAGTTGATTCGATGCAAAGAGCCTTCGATTCAATATGTGAACATCTCGTGATTTTCTTTTCGAGATATTTTCAATGTGGGGATTTTATTTCGAAGCGTAGATTTTCTAAAAATGGGAGTTATTCGATTCCATACAACGGAGAAGATCTAAACTTTTATTGGGCTACCCAAGATCAATATTACATAAAGACCGGAGAACATTTCCGCATATATTCATTTATTTTTGATGGCATGAAATTTATTTTCGATGTACAGAAAGAAGAGGTCGAAATCGAGAAATTAAATAATAAAGAACAAGAGAATAAATATTTCATCGTTCGGTCGGTTCAGAAAATAAATGATTTTGAGATCAAAATTTGGTTTGGGTATCGGTCGCCGACTGGCCAAGAAAAAGAAGAGATATTCTCAATGAAAGACAAAAAAACGATAGATCTAAAAGATATGATCATGTTTAATTTTAATAAATTGGCAGAAAATCCCATGATTAATCAATATCCTCAATTAATTAAGAAATCCGGAGACCCTCTTGATGCCGGAAAAGAACTCATTTTATTGAGGCATCTCAAAAAATTTATGACGAAGAATAGCTCGGATTTCTTTATTCATAAAAATCTTGAATCGTTTCTCATGCAAGAGTTAGAGAACTATATAAAAAATGAGTTTTTATCCATCCAATCTTTGGATAAAGGAAAAGTCGAGGAGATCTTGGAAAATATTTCAGTGTTCAAAGTTATCGCCGTGAAAATCATCGAATTATTGGGCCAGATCGAAAATTTTCAAAAGAGATTATGGGAAAAGCATAAATTTATCATCTCAACCGATTACTGCATCAGTTTAGATCTGATCCCTGAAGAATTCTTTAAAGAGATTTTTGCCAACAAGAATCAACTGCAAGAGTGGATTGATTTTTGTGTTTCCTCTGACCTTATCAAAGAGCCAAATGAAAAAGCAGAGGTTTCCAAAGGCACCCAATCAAAGCTTGATCAATTCAATGAAAAACGTATGAGCAAAGAAAAGAAAGACAAATTTAATAGCAAAGAGGAGAATAATAATCATTTTTTAGAAAAGATCAAGGAATTCGTGAGTTCGAATCCGGGATTGATGATTGATACTAAATATTTCGATAGCCAATTTAAATATCGATTGCTTGGTAAGATTACCGATTTGGATTCGAAGATAAGTGGGATCATGTTTAATTCGGATAATTTTCATGCGCTGAGATTACTGCAACCTACATTTAAAGAAAAAATAAAAGCCATTTACATCGATCCACCTTATAATGCGAAATCAAGCGAGATTTTGTATAAAAATACGTTTAAACATGCCTCGTGGCTTTCGCTCATGGAAAATCGGATTAGTATGTCGAAATCTCTTCTAAAGCCGGAGGATGGGATCTTTGTCTGCGCAATTGATGAAAATGAGAATGAAGCGTTAGCTTTTTTACTGGATTCAATATTCGGGCAAAATTACAAACGGACCGTAATTTCAGTAGTGCATAATCCCCGAGGGATACAAGGAAAAGGATTTTCCTATTGCCACGAATTTGCTCATTTCGTATATTCTTCCGATATAACTTTTCCGAAAAAAAATTTGGATGTTGAAAAGCAGAAACCCTTGATGAAAACCGGAAGTGAATCCGAACGAACTACGGCAAAGAATTGTTTTTATCCGATTTATTTGAAAAAAGGTCAAATCGAGTTGGGTGAAGTTCCCGATGAATCGTATCATCCCAAATCGTCACAGATATTAAAAGAGGATGGAAGCATTCAACTTTGGCCCATTTGTACCGAGGGAAAAGAGCGTAAATGGAGATATACACGGGAATCTTTACTTGAGGTAATCGATCAAGTAACGATAAAGCGGACACAACAAGGTCAATATGTGGTATATTTATCCAAAGATCAAGAATCCTTCAAGACTGTTTGGGTTGATGCCAAATATAACGCTGCAGAGTATGGTAGTACTCTGATAAAAAATATTCTCCCTAATCAATCATTTTCATTTCCAAAATCTCTTCATACCGTGAAAGATTGTTTATATATCCAATTAAATGCAGGAACTGTGCTTGTTCCTTCGACAAGTAATTGGGTTCTTGATTTTTTTGCAGGTTCCGGGACTACGGGACACGCAATCATGGAATTGAATATGGAATATGAAACAACTCATCGGTTCATTTTGGTGGAAATGGGGGAGTATTTCGAGCATGTTCTGAAAAATAGGCTGAAGAAAATCGCATATTCTAAACAATGGAAGGAGGGAAAACCGACGAGCGTATTGCAAAAAGGAGGAAAAATATTTAAATATCATACGCTGGAACAATTTGAAGATAGTATTTTGAATCTTGAACTTAAAGAAAATATTCTCGATGAAAAACTAGCGGAATCCAATATTAAATATATTTATGCATCCGAAAGCCGGGACTCTGCAATTTTTTTGAATATTGATAAAATAGCAAATCCCTTCGAGTATAAATTAAAGATTTTGACACACTATGGAGAACAAGAGCAAGTCGTAGACCTTATCGAAACCTTCAATTATCTGATTGGGATACTTCCGAACAAGATATCGATGGCTGAGACCAAAGGCAGAATATATATCTGGGTTGAAGGTATGATCGGAACCCAAAGTACGATTATCATTTGGCGGTCAATCGATCAAGAGTTTAACCCGATCGAAGACAAGATTTTTGTTGAAACGGCTATTTTCAATAGCAAAAAGTTCGATCGCATTTTCATGAATGGAAATTTCTTGATAGAAAATGCTGAATCGATAGAATATTTTTTTAAAAAAGCGATGCAATAAGAGGTGTAAATGAAATGAAGTCTGGAGATGAGAATACACAAAAGAAATTGGAGGATTACATAGTTTTGAACAAATATATGTATTCTCTGTTTGGAAAATCTGAATTTAATGAACTAAGACGCATTTTGAAAAATAAACCAGAGGGGCTTAACGATCAAAACCAATACCATTTTACGGAAGCATTAAAAACGATTGTAGTTAAGCCCGAATTAAAAGAGATGTTGGATCAATATGATGAAAATATTCAAAAATATATGGAACAAATAAATAAAAAGCGGTTCCCAAAAATAGAACTGAAATATTATCAATATCTCGCTATATTATTTACAGAATTATATTTGGATCGATATTTCAACGATTTTGACAATTTTTACCGAGAACTGACTTCATTCGCTTCAAAATTCTTTTCTACATTATATAATATCCCCGCTGCGGATGTAAGTAATGAAAACAAAGAAGAAGAACACCCTTTGCGCGAAGAGAAAAAGGAGAAAAAGACGAAAGCATCGAAAAAGAAAAAGAATGAGATTGAAAGCCATAAAGATCCTTCGATATCGAATGAGAAACAAACGATAAAAACAAAAAAATCCAAGAGCCTTGAAGCCAAACCTCCCGTAATCACTCCGCTATCCATGAGAAAACTGGTTTATTGGTCCGCAACCGGAAGTGGAAAAACTATTTTGATGCACATCAATATGCTCCAAATGAAAAAATATGTGAATTTTAATTACGATAATTTCATGCTGATCACTCCTAACGAAGGCCTTTCATATCAACATATCCAAGAATTGGACCTTTCTAACATTCCAAACAAAAAATTTGATGCAAGACGGACCTTAGAAAATTGGACCGGTGAGGCTCCGGTAAAAGTGATAGAAATAACCAAAATAAAAGATGAGGTTAGCAGCCAAGACGGAAAATCAGTTCCTGTAGAAGCCTTCGGCGATAGAAATATAATATTCATCGATGAAGGGCATAAAGGAAACTCGAGTGAAGCAAAGGTTTGGAAAAAAAATCGAGAAGAGATCGCCGGACACCGAGGCTTTATCTTTGAATATAGCGCCACATTCGCTGAAATTACGGCAACCCCCGAATTATTTAATGAATATGCAGCCAGCATCATTGTTGATTACCATTATAAATATTTCTATGAGGACGGATTCGGAAAGGATTACTCCATCCTAAATTTAAAAGATAACGATTTGTATGGAGAAGAATATTTGACTTTTGCCCTTCTCTCCTTTTACGAACAAGTGATCTATTATCAACGAAATAAAACAGCCCTAAAACCTTTCAATATCGAAAATCCACTAATGATTTTCGTCGGAACTTCGGTATCCGGTAAACAAAACAATTCGGATGTTCTCAAATTATGCAGATTTTTATCCGATTTTATAAATTCTGCAGAAAAATACCAAGGATTTATTACCAATATTCTAAACGGAAAGTCTTCATTAACGGATGAAAACGGTGTTTCTCTGACGCAATATAAACTCCAATACCTAAGAAAAATCATAACACAAGAAGAATTGACCGCAAAAAAGATATATGAACATATTTTATCTCAACTCTTTTATACAAACGGGTCTACAAGCATGCAATTCATTGAGATTAAGAATGCGGATGGTGAGATCGGCTTAAAATTCGGAAATTCATATTTTGCGGTTATAAATATTGGAGATGTCTCCGCGTTCTTAAAACTCATTGAAGCGGAGAAAAATCCGAATATGATAAGGGCAGCGCCATCACAATTTGAAAAATCATTATTCCATCAAATCGAAAAACCGGATTCACCGATTTATATGCTCATCGGATCCAAGAAATTCATGGAAGGATGGAATTCTTACAGAGTCAGTTCGATGGGCTTAATTAATATCGGAAAAAGCCAGGGAACCCAAGTCATTCAATTATTCGGCAGAGGTGTCCGGCTTCGAGGTTATGACCATTACCTTAAGCGCGCGCTTTTCCTAATGGAAGAAAATCTTATTCCCAACGACGTTATAATTCCGGAAGATATACAGATCGTAGAAACGCTCAATATTTTCGGATTGAATGCGAATTATATGATGGACTTTAAAATGACGTTATTAAATAATGGCTGGGAAAATTATGAGAAGGTGAAACTTACAATCAAGAGAAGCGGAATCAATTCTCAATTATTTTTGCCCAAACTTTCAAAAGATCCTTCCCTATTTACAAAAGAAGTGTTTATCACAAATCTAAAAATTCCAATAGCGAAGTACGTAATGGATTTAACCTCGAAGGTGTATCAATTTGAATCGCATATCGAACTTCGACCCGATCAAAAGAAGAAGTCAATAGTTGAAATGAAAATTCCGGAGGATATTTTGGAGGTTTTGGACATAAGCGAATTGTATTTGGAATTACTTGAGTATAAACGAATCAAAAGATATTTCAATATGTATTTTACAAAGCAAGATATTATCTATGTTTTAAAGCATGGAGAATATGGGATAAGATGTTACGAGGATTTTCTTAAAATTAATCCCGGGGACACAATGGAAAAGCTGTTCAAAATTCAAGCAATTGCACTTCAACTGGCCAAAGGGTTACTCGATAAAATATTCAATACACAGAAATATCGATGGCTACAAGGAAACTTAACCATCTCTGATGTGAAAGAGATGGAAGAAGCCCTTTATCCAAACGAATATGTATTTATAATTAATTCGGATATGAAAGAATTCAAAGATCATCTTTTAAAGTTTATGGAACAGTTTGAACGCCGCGCAGACTTCAACAATATCAAGAATATGAAAGAAATAAGGGTGGATACGCTTAAAGATCTTAATAATAATCCTTTGATTGATTTCATTTCGATGAATGTTCATTTGTTTCAACCTTTAATCTTCAATTACTCTGATAATCATGGCAAAGAATATAAATTCGTAAAAATAAGTCCGACAAGTTTATTTCCAAGCGAATACCGATTTCTAAGAACTTTGGAGCAATATTTAGAATCGAAAAAAGAAGAAAACCAGAAAAAATCAATATTTCTTCTTCGAAATCCGGTGAAAAAGGGGGTGAAATTCTTTGAAACGAAAGGCTTTTATCCCGACTTTATTCTTTGGCTCATCGAAGAGGGAAAAACACAAAGAATTTCGTTTATCGACCCAAAAGGGCTTCGACATTTGAACCTAAATGATGAAAAAATTCAACTTCATAAAGAAATTAAAATTATCGAAAAACAATTGGAGAATGATGCAAAAAATAGAGGTTTTCAACTGAGCCTTAATTCATTCATTCTTTCGGAAACATCCTTCAAAGACTTGGGCTGGGCCGTGAAAAAAGAAGACTGCGAAAAAGAAAATATTTTCTTTCTTGAAGATGGAATCCAATGTATCGAAAAAATGATGGAAAAAATCATGATAACGGAGAATTAAAGACCATGAGCGAAGGATCTTTGCAATCTAAAATGGATAAACTGATTGAAGCCCTATATTCAATATTCCAATTAGAGGACTCGAACCTGGATTTTGGGATCTATCGACTTCGAAATATCAAAGCCAAAGAGATCTCGAATTTTATAAAAACGGAATTGAATATATTCATAAATGAACATTTTAACAAAGCAGATCCATCCTACAAATTCACTGAAAACGACAAAGGAACCATCTATGATTTGCTTTTGACCTTCTTTTCAAGATATTATGACAAAGGAGATTTTCTCCCGAAACGAAGATATTCGAAAAACGAGAAATATCATTTACCATATAATGGAGAAGAAACCTATTTTTATTGGGTTAATTATGACCAATATTATATTAAAACGTATGAGACTATCCGGGATTATAGTTTTATCATTGGGGACAACAAATTTAATTTTATAATTGAAAAGGGGGATTCGGAAAATGAAAAAGGGAATAATAAAGAACAACGAAAAAGATATCCAATTTTCACGGGTTGCATCAACCGATTAAATGGATTGATAAGAATTTCATTTAATAACCGCTCGCTGACCGAGTCCGAGGAAAAAGCCATTCTTGAAACGACAAATAAACAAAGTATAACTCTTGAGACAATAATACAATATAATGCATATTTGATGAGATCAAGCAAGGAATTACAATCGTTTCAAGATTTGTTTGAGTCCCACAAACTGATCACCGATGAAAAAACGGAGAAAACGGAATTGGATTTTCATTTATCAAAATTCATAGGCCGAAACACATCCGATTATTTCATACATAAAAATCTATCCGCTTATCTCCAAAATGAGCTAATGGATTTTATTAAAAATGAAGTGATTTCATTAAATTTTGAAAATCTGGAAAGCCTTCAAAAAACCCATTTCAAAATTCAGATTTTCAAGAAAATTTCCGAAAAAATAATCTCGTTCTTGTCTCAAATCGAAGATTTTCAAAAACGGCTGTGGGAAAAGACCAAATTTATATTAAAAACCGATTATTTAATCACTTTAGACTTGATTCATGAAGATTATTATCCAAAAATTATAGAAAATCAAGCCCAAATCAATCATTGGCAAGATCTAAACCTTCTTGATGTAAATAATCCTTTGAGAAATCACCCGCAAGAAAGTTTAGAAAAAAAGACTTCCAAAAAACAGTCCGGAAACGCCTCATTAGATTCTTTCGCACCGAATAGAGATAATGTTAAAGAAAAAAAAGAAAATAAAGCATCAATGCTCAATAAATCCATCGAATATCTGAAATCTCATCCCTCCTTGATGCTTGATACAAAATTTTTCGATGATGATTTTAAACTCGAAATATTATCGAAGATTCAAGATTTAGATAAAAAAATAGATGGTATTTTAATGAACTCGGATAATTTCCACGCATTAAAAATGCTTTTGGGAAAATACAATCATCAGATTTCATGTATTTACATAGATCCACCATACAATACCGGTAATGATGAATTTATATATAAAGATGGCTTCCAACACAGCAGTTGGTTGAGCATGATGCATTCCCGCATCACGTTAGCCAATTCATTGTTAAGTGAAAAAGGGTTGTTCTTTACAAGTTTGGATGACCATGAAATTTACCATTTCAAACTACTGATGGATAAAATATTCGGCGAGGAAAATTTCCTTGCTAATGTTATTTGGTACTCCACCAAATCGGTCACCAATACCGCATTAATCTCATTATCGCATACCTACACACCTATTTATGCCAAAAACCTTGAATATTACACGAAAAACAGAACAGAGTTTCGACTGACTGAGGATGGTGAAGGGTTTTCAAACCCGGATAATGACCCGCGGGGCCCTTGGAAGGCTGATAATTTCCAAGTAGGCGGTTGGCGACCCAATCAACAATACGAGATAGTCAATCCGAAAACCGGCAAGACCTACAAACCGAATCCCGGAAATAGTTGGAAAAACGACTACACCACGTATTTAGAACTGGTAAAGGAAAATCGAATCGTCTTCGGTGTCAAGGGGGATGCAGGGCCGATGCGCAAGCGATTTTTATCGGAAGCAAAAGAGCGGGGAAAAGTGACTCATACCATGTGGATAGACCTTGATACCACAAGTAACGCTACAAAAAACCTAAAAAATATGTTCGGGGAAGCCGTTTTCAATAACCCGAAACCCACGAATTTAATTGAAAGAATTTTACAATTAGCGGTCAAAGATAAAGAAATAGTATTGGACTTTTTTGCGGGTTCCGGAACAACGGCGGAAGCAACCATTCGACTCAATAATCAAGAAAAAACAAAGCGAAAATATATCTTGGTGGAAATGGGCTCGTATTTCGATAGGGTTCTAAAGAGTAGAATCCAAAAAGTAATATATTCAGATAATTGGAAAGAAGGCAAACCAGAAAATGGCCAATCCACCAAAAACCACATCATTAAATATCATTATCTAGAAGATTTTGAAGATTCCATCAGAAATATCCGATTTAAGGACACACAAGGCACCGTCATTCAATCGGATGACTATAAACTTAACTATATGTTAGATTATGAATCGAAAGATTCACCCGTGTTCTTAAACATCGATTCCTTGAATCGACCTTTTGAGTACACCCTTTCTGCTCAGCTCGATGGAAAGGTGGCCGATGTTCGTGTTGATCTGATAGAAACGTTTAATTACGCCCTTGGAATTGAAGTGTTGCGAATCGAGCGCAAAATTGATCGGAGCAGATGCTATTTGATCATAAAAGGAACTCGACAAGAGAAAAAGGTAATCGTTATTTGGACCACAAAGGACGAAACATTTGATCCGGTTCGAGATAAAGAGTTCACCGAAAGTGAAATTCTATCTAAAGAAAGATTCGAGGAAATTTATGTAAACGGGAATTCTTTGATAGAAAACGCAATCGCACTTGATAAAATTTTCAAAGCGAAATTGAGTGCTTGATTCCTAAGTCAAAACAAAGGAGGCGGCTTTATATTGGAAGAAAATATAGATCAATTAGAATCCGAATTGAAAGATAAATTTCGGGAGTTATTATATTCAATTTTTCGGGTGCAAGATTCACAACTCAATTTCGGGATTTACAGAATATTCAATATGAAGCGAAATGAAATTAGAACTTTTATTGAAAAAGAACTGCAGTTGGATTCTCAAAAAGCAGTGGAAAAATATTATTCGGATAATAAAATTAGCCTAAACGCGGAGAATTACATAAAAATACAACGAACCGCCAAGATTCGTGCCTATCAACATCTTTTTGATTTCTTTTCTCGCTATTACATCGAGGGTGATTTTGTTTCGCAACGGAGATACTCCAAAGATCCCAAATATCTGATTCCATATAACGGAGAAGAAGTTTTTTTTTTATTGGGGAAATAGCGACCAATATTTTGTAAAATCTTGTGATATGCTAAGAGAATATTCATTTGTTCTTGAAGATTTGGAAATTAACTTTAAATTTCTTAAAGAAAATTCGGAAATCGAAAAAAATAATAATAAAACAATTGCAAACAAATACATTATATTCGAAAATAAGGTAGAAAATAATGAAAACATGATTAATTTTTATTTCTCTCATCGCAGTTTAACCGAATCCGAATTGGCAATCTTTGAAAAAAATGGTGGAAAAACACTTAGTCAATCCAATATCAACCAATTTAATATTGAAAAAATGAAAAATACTCCGCAATGCATTAATATTGGGGCACTTTGGAAAAATCATTCAACGGAAAATTTTCGAGAGGGAGAGAAAACCATGAAAATGGGTGAAATACCCGAAATCGAATGGCATCTGGAGCGTTTTACATCAAAAAATACATTCGATTTCTTTATTCATAAAGATTTGAAGTCATTTTTCTTAAAAGAAAAAGATATTTTTATAAAAACCACAATTTTAGACATAGATTCACTCCTTTCATCCGGAAATCAAACCGATCAAGCCCATCAAGCCCATCAAGCCCATCAAGCCCATCAAGCCCATCAAGCCCATCAAGCCGATCAAGCCGATCAAGCCCATCAAGTCCATCAAGCCGATCTAGCCCATCAAGTCCATCAAGCCGATCAAGCCGATCAAGCCGATCATGCCGATCAAGCCGATCAAGCCCATCAAGTCCATCAAGCCGATCAAG
>CAZUTM010000066.1:0-7128 GCA_964623665.1 uncultured archaeon | reverse complement strand
ATCAAGTCCATCAAGCCGATCAAGCCGATCAAGCCGATCATGCCGATCAAGCCGATCAAGCCCATCAAGTCCATCAAGCCGATCTAGCCCATCAAGTCCATCAAGCCGATCAAGCCGATCAAGCCGATCATGCCGATCAAGCCGATCAAGCCCATCAAGTCCATCAAGCCGATCAAGCCGATCAAGCCGATCATGCCGATCATGCCGATCAAGCCGATCATGCCGATCAAGCCGATCAAGCCGAACAAAGGTGCCATCAATCACTCCAAATCCAACGCTTAACGATCCTAATTTTTAACGAAATCTCGGACAAACTCATTTCATTTCTGCATCAATTCGAAGAACTTCAAAAAAAATTATGGGAAAAACCGAAATTGGTGAATTCTACGGATTATCTCATCACGTTGGATCAGATCCCCATAGAATTCGCCTCTTTTATCATGAAAAATGAAAAACAGATAGAATTTTGGAAAAATAGTGGATATATTTCTTCAGATCAGCATTCCGGAAAATTGGACGCTTTTTTGAACCAAGGAGATGCTTTCCTCAAAAATAATCCAACGCTCATGATCGATACGAAATTCTTTTCCAACGAATTTAAATTACAATTATTATCAAAGATCCGAAATTTGGATGAAAAGATAACAGGGATTTTAATAAACTCCGATAATTATCATGCACTGCGTTTGATCGCAAAAAAATTTGAACATAAAATAAAAGTGTGTTATATCGACCCTCCATATAATACCGGAGGCTCGGAGTTCATTTACAAAAATAAATTTCAACATTCATCGTGGCTGTCGATGTTAGATAACAGACTTGATTTTGTGGAGTCATTACTTACAGAAGATGGCGTGCTTACCATTGCAATTGATGATTTTGAAAGTAATCATCTCGGAGAACTATTGAAACGAAAATTTGGAGAAGACTCAATATTGGGGGTGTTAGCAATAGAAATCAAACCTTCGGGTCGCACAAACGATCGTTTTTTCTCGACTTCTCATGAATATGCATATTTTGTGGCTCCGAATCCCGAGGAAGTCTCGATTAACTTCTTCGAATTATCGGATGAACAGAAACAAAAATATAAGCATTCGGATGGATCCGCGAACTACACATGGAGAGATTTTTTAAGAACGGGAGGATATTCAACTCCGGAAGAGCGACCCAATTCATATTATCCAATTTATTTTAACGAACTCACGAAGGAAATTTCGATAGAAAAGAAAGACAGTTGGATCGAAATATTTCCATTGGATAGTAAAAAAAACAAACGGGTGTGGAGAAAAACAAAGCCTTCATTCATGGAACATGTCAAAAAAGATGAAATTCGAATCGTTAAAAACGCGAACGGCGATTATAAAGTCCAAATAAAAGACATTGAAAAAGAAGGAATCCGACCCAAATCATTTTGGTATGGTGCGCGGTATGATGCCGCAAGTCATGGCACCAAATTGCTTCGGGATTTTCTCCCCAATGCTGCATTTTCGTTCCCAAAATCGATCCACACGGTGAAAGATTGTATAAAAATCTCGGATGATTCGGATTGTTATGTGTTAGATTTCTTTGCCGGATCGGGCACCACGGGCCATGCAGTTCTTCAATTGAATTCCGAGGATGGCGGAACCAGAAAATTCATTTTGGTCGAAATGGGAGAATATTTTGAATCGATCTTGAAAAATCGAATTCAAAAAGTCATATATTCCGAACATTGGAAAGATGGAAAACCTCTCGATAATAAAGGACACCCAAAACAAATCATCAAATATCATTCGCTCGAACAATATGAAGATAGCCTTGAAAATGTGTGTTTTGATTCGAAATTGCTCAATAAAAAATTAGGTAAAGCCTATTTCCTCGAACATATGACCCGATTTGAAACAAAAGAAAGCGCGAATCTTATTAACATCGACACCATTAAAAACCCTTTCGATTACAAAATTAAAATAATAGAAAATAAATCCATCACCGAAAAGCCCGCGGATCTTATCGAAACATTCAATTATCTGATGGGGATTAATGTTCATAATATCAACCATGACATGCATCAAGGCCGGTTGTATGTATGGATCACAGGCACCCGAGAAACTAAATCAATATTACTTATTTGGCGCAATACATCTTCTCCGAAACAGATCGAACTTAAGATCTTCGATCCCCTACAAGATAAACGATTTATTGAAAATAAAATCATTGATAACCAACATTTTGATGAAATATACATCAACGGCAATAGTCTAATAGACAATGCGATTTCTATAGACCCCATTCTCAAAAAGATATTTTTATCACAACAACAATAAAAATAAGGGAGAACACCAAGATGGAAAAAGCAAACCACATTCAAAACAAAATTTCCGAACCCGAAGGAAAAAAAAACCCGGAGTCCAAAACCAGAGTTATTGAAAAACTTTATGAACTCTTTAGAATCGAGGAATATAACCTCGACTTTGGAATCTTCAAAATCCTTCAATACAAACAAAAACAAATAGAAGAATTCATCCACAATCAACTTGAAAATACTATAAAGTCCATAGAAGGCACCGGATTAAACGATCTTTTATATGATCATATTTACAACTTCTTCTCTCAATATTATGAACACGGCGATTTCATTCTCAAACGAAGATACTCAAACATGGAGAAATATTCGATTCCGTATAACGGTGAAGATGTTTATCTTCATTGGAACACAAAAGAGCAATATTATATCAAGAGTTCAGAATTTTTTCCCATGTACTCATTCACCGTAGCCCAAACACATATCGTCTTCGAAACCGATAAAGAAGACATCCAATTGGAAAAGGCAAACGCCAAAGAACAAGATGACAAATATTTCATTTTCAAAAGTATCACCAAAGACCAAGAAAATCGAATCATCATCAAATTTGCATATCGGGAATTCGCACCCGCTGCATCCTCACGGGAACAAAATACTCAAAACCCCAAAGGTAATTCTCAAACCCAAATAAATTCCCAATCCATAAAAGCGATCCTTGAGGTAATTCCGCCGGAATTGAAAACCGAATTGGAAAAAAAACATCAAAAGAAAAATGGAGAAATCTCCGAACTCACCGAACTTGAATGGCATCTGCAGAGATTCACCCAAAAAAACACGGCCGATTTCTTCATTCATAAGGATCTCAATAAATTCCTTTCAAAAGAACTCGAATCATATATAAAATCCGAAATATTCAATCTGAATAGCATTTTAACGCAAGACAATACGATTCCCAAATCAGAAACAACCTTAAAGACAACCTTAAATGAACTCTTTTTGAAGGTGGTCTTGCCCTTCAGTTCTATTTGTTCCGCCATTATTGAATTTCTCTCCCAAATTGAAAACTTTCAGAAAAAATTATGGGAGAAACCCAAGTTCATAATTTCCACAGAATATCTCATCACGCTCGACTTGATCGATCAAAAATATTATCCGGAAATCTTACAAAATAGAAAACAAATCGAAGAATGGCAGCGATTGAACCTTATCCCACCCGAAGAAAATTCAAATAATAATCAAACCACGTTAGACAGATTCACGCCCAAAATACCGAATAAACAAAAAGGGATAACAACAGAATATTTGTCAACGCATCCGACACTCATGATCGATACCAAATTCTTCGATACCGCATTTAAATGGACACTGTTGGGAGAACTCGAAGACATTGATGGACTCACCCGCGGAATTTTAATCAATTCCGATAATTTTCACGCATTACGCTTGCTTCAACCCAAATTCAAAGAAAAAATAACATGTTGTTATATCGACCCGCCCTATAATATTGCCGGAGATGAATTCATTTACAAGGACAATTTTCGGGATTCCAGCTGGCTCACCATGCTCCAAAATCGTTTGGAACTCTGCAAACATTTACTTTCAAATGAAGGACTCTTTTTTTCAAGCATCGACGACGCAATGGTATCACCCTATTCTCTCCTCCTTGAATCCATATTTCCGGAACGTTTGAAGAATATTATCTGGCATAAAAAAACACAGCCCTCATTTCTCACCAGCGAACTGATCCCTGTTACCGAATATATCCTTGTCGCAAAAAATTCTACAGAGAAGATCGATATGGTCGGAGGATTCGGAAATCCGGACAAACCGGCCGAACTTCTCAACATATCCAACAAAAAAGACAAGCGAATTATCCCCAAAAACGCAGTAATTATCCAAAACGGATGGACCGGAGTATTAAAGGAAAAAATATACGGCAAAGACGAATTACAAATCGAACTTCTTAATGCCCCCGTGACCGTAACTAACGGAATTCCGGAGAAAGATTTGGAATTGTTCGGGAGATTTAAATGGACACAAGAACGAATTTACCAAGAAATCGCAAAGGGCGGAAAATTGTTTATCAAATCCACGGATTCCCTACGACCAACCATGAAACGGGTATTCGAAGAGCCTATTGTGAAAGCACCGATCACCCTCCTATCCAAAAAACTCGATGAACAAATTCCCACGAATACCGATGGAAACAACGAACTAAAACGACTATTCAAAACATGCCCTTTCAATTACCCCAAACCCGTCGGCTTGATAAAATATCTTATAAGAAGCGCTGCATACAATAATAAAAAAGCATGGGTCTTGGACTTCTTTGCAGGTTCGGGAACCACGGGCGACGCCGTACTCGAATTGAATAAATCCGAAGACTTCGATTTAAAATTCATATTGGTCGAAATGGGACAATATTTCGAAACCATTCTCAAACCCAGAATCATGAAAAAAACCTATTCACAAAATTGGAAGGATGGAATCCCGGAAGACGCCGATGGCTCGCAAAAACAAATCATCAAATATCATTCCCTCGAACAATACGAAGATACCATCCTAAACATCGAATTTCAGCAAGCACCTTCCAACATCCAGCACACCCAAGACTACACATTGAAATATATGCTGGATTTCGAGTCAAAATCTAACCCAATATTCTTCCCATTAGACTGCCTCGACAACCCTTTCTCGTACCGATTGAAACTCATTACAAACAGCGGAGTACAATATACCACAATAGATATAGTAGAAACGTTTAATTATTTACTCGGAATCAAAGTCCGGAGCACACATTTCAAAGATGAAGCCAAGATTGCTGCATATCTTATCATCAAAGGAACCATAAATAATAAGAACGCAATCATCGTCTGGAGAGAAAAGAAAAGCGAGTTTGACCCGATCAAAGAAAAAGCGTTATTAGATAATATTATCCCGAATATCTCCGAATTCGAAGAACGATATTTACCCGGAGATTGCTTGCTTCAATATACAGAATCAATCGAATATGCTTTTAAAAAATTTTTTTGCCAATTTTAAAACTGCACGATGCACGTTTAAATATATTTGACGATACAATTTAATATGAAACGCACAGAAATAATTGATGCATTGATAATTCTTAAAATTAATATCGAAGAAATAGAAGAAAATGCATTTATTAAATCCGCATATGAAATACAATTAAAAGATATGAAGAACGCGCTGAAAATAATTGAAGAAGTTTATAGGAGGCCTTTTTAAAGGCCTATTTTAAACACTGAAAAAACCCCCTTTTTTTTCAAATGATACTAAATATTATATATAATTTGATAATAAATCACCAACGCTGTTTATAAATAAAATGCATAAATAAAACCATCATACTTTTGTATACTGTTTTCTTTCTCTTGTTTATATAATTTCATAATATATTACACACGCGGTTTATAAATAAAGTGCGTAAATATCAATGAAATTATATATAATCGATCAAAAGTTTTCGGATATGCATGTGTGGAGAGGTTTACTCGATAACATATGGAGGATGTACACCTACTATAGCAAATTTACTGACCTATATGGAAATTGTGCACCAAGGACATCAGTTATCAAGGTTGAGATCTGCGAAAACCCTCGGAGGATATCCTCGTAATGCGGAAATAAGGGGGAAGATTTTGCATCGGGAATAATTTTCAGCGCGAGATGATAAAAAGACAATTTTTAATTTTTTGTGGCCTTTACGCACGCAATCATGAAAATTTTGGACGGAAAGGCGCTCTCGGAAAAAATCAAGACGGGTCTTAAGGAAAAAATCCCGAAAATCAAAGAGCAATACGGCCGTGTTCCCGGTCTAGCCACCGTTATTGTGGGTAACGATGAGGCTTCAAAGGTCTATGTTGGAATGAAAGTGAAAAGTTGTGAAGCGATTGGAATGAAGTCGTTTTCTTATCAATTGAAAGAAGAAACCACGCTTGAGGAATTGAAATCTTTGATTCATCAACTCAATGAGAACAGGGAAGTGGATGGGATTCTTGTTCAATTACCGTTGCCGAAACATCTTAAGCCGAGAACCGATGAAATCTTGGATCTGATCGATCCATCAAAAGATGTTGATGGTTACGGGCTTTCTGCGATGGGGCTTTTGCAGCGCGGGATTGAGACCTATGCTTCTTGCACACCGAAAGGGATGATCAAGTTATTGGAGGAGAATCAAATTTCGATAGAGGGCAAAGAAGTGGTAATTATCAATAGGACGAACGTGATCGGAAAACCCTTAGCCTTTTTGTTCCTAAATAGGAATGCGACGGTCACCATTTGCCATTCAAAGACACAAGATCTTGAGTTTCACACGAGGCGTGCGGATATTTTGGCTGTTGGTGTTGGGAAAATTAATTTTATTAAAGAGAACATGGTAAAAGAGGGTGTGGTCATTTTGGATGCTGGGATCAACCGAAATTCCGAGGGAAAGCTGGTGGGTGATGTGGATTATGAACGGGTTGCACCGAAATGCGCTGCGATCACTCCGGTGCCCGGGGGTGTTGGTCCGATGACGATCGCATGTCTTCTTGAAAATACTCTCAATGCATTTCTTGAAAGAATGAAAAAATAATTTGGATGAAAAAATATCAAAAATTTATATACTTTTGTAACAAAGAATGTTATGGATGTTTATGACGCCCTTTTGATTATATATTTAATTATTTCGGAAATGGAATGCGATGAATTTATATGCTCAATTTTACAAAAGCAAATAAATCAGATTAAAATCGCAATAGAAACGATTAAAAATATAATAATTAAATATGAAAAACGGACTATTTTGAATAAATAATTACAAACCTTTTTTTCCGTATCATTTGGAA
>CAZUTM010000065.1:0-23570 GCA_964623665.1 uncultured archaeon | reverse complement strand
GGGTGTTTCATTCAAATCATCGTTTGGCTCACGATTGGGTTCCTTTACCTTTGGCAGAACGGCTATTACTTTGTTATGAACTATATCTTAAATTATAATAAGAAAGTTGCAGACCCCGGATACAACGAAAATCAAAGAACTATCGGACGAGTATTCTTCACCATCACGGTGTTTGCAATCATTCTCATTGTCTTCGGAATCGTTTATTCGATAATGGATGCGCTGCAGCCTACCGGAAAATGGGAAAGCTTCAAAACTTATTCTTTTGGACTCCAATTTGCAATTATAGGTACATTCGCTGCAGGGCTTTTCACACTTTTGGTGGTTTCCATGATGCTTTACAAACGAGGAATGCTGGTGGTACTGAATGCATTATTTATGAATCGAAACAAAGAATTAGCGAAAGATGAGAAAACCACCATTGCAAAAGCATTAACTTGGGGGATTCTTATCGCAATCTTTGCAATTTTTATCAGTGCGGTATCTTATCTCATTTCTCTTGGATTTCAGATCGGCGGGTTTAATATTTTTAATTTGGGAAGCCTGTCCGGCGGTATCACGGTGCTATTGGTGGGTTCTTTTATTTTACTCTTTGATGTCCTTATCTTGGGCTTTACCTATATCTACAAGAACGGATATTCTATCATGGTGGAACAAGTTATAAAAATCCAAGACAATTTTGAAAAATGGATGTTTGAAAAGCAAGAAGCAAAAAAGAAAAAAGAGCTCGAAAAAAACGAATCGGCCAAACCAAACGATAATTCCAATGCATAATAGCTTTAAGCTTCTTATTTTTTATAGCAATTTTTTGTTTGCCTCTCTTTCATTCGAAACGAAGATAAAGAATCATCTTATTATATTCTCGTTTACAGTGGGTTTGCTGTTAGAGATCGTTTCGCATTCTGATTATTGGAATAAAAGGTATGCAAATATAACTCAAAAAACAGTAGATTCGATATTGAATGAGGTAAATTGTTAAAAAAATATAAATTAAAAAAAAAGAATCATTTTCATGCTTAAATTATGTTTTTCTTTTTGATAATTAAAAGCACTGAAGAAACGCTCACGCAAAGAACGAGAACTAATGAAAATCCATCAATTTTCTTCTCAGCCAAAACTTTTCCGATTAATTGATTAAAGGCAATCAATTCTTCTTTGGGGGTGTATGTGCTTCCCGCTGCCGGTTGAACAGATGAAGAACTTGGACATGTAGCACCTACTGTGCTGAACGCTGCGACCATTGTGACAAAGGAAGTGATTACAATGGTCAAAACCCAGCCCAAATCTTCTGTCGTCAAACCCCACCAATAATCTTGATCAACTTCAAGAGCGAAAGAAATAATCACTTTTCCACCAATAGTTCCAAAAATCATGTATTGGAACCACGTTCCGGTAAGGTTCCATTCAATTGCTCGATCCCATCCTTCAATCTTAATTTCTTTTGAAATGCCAGTCATATTCATAACTTGAACAAAGAAATCCCATCTTGTATTAACATTCTTGAATCCCATTAACGCCAACATTGCTTTATCTTGAGCACTAAAAGATTCTCCAAAATAATCTTTACCTAAATCCAAAAATCCTTGAGCAATGAATGCTGTTGTATTGCCGGATGTATTGTTCTTATACCATAATTGGCTGTAAATCGTCATATTCTCGCCACTTGTGCAAATAAAGTTCTCAACGCTTGTGGCGTTTGAATACATGAGATTATATCCCGAAATGTCTTTTCCATCAGGAACCCAATCGGGAATTGTTGCTGCTTGAACATTTGCCGAAATTGATAAGATCATTATTAAAGATACCAATGTTCCAAGCATCATTTTTCTTTCCATTTTCATAGTAACACGCTCCGTTTAGGAACAATTAGGTCGAATTTTCTATTGGTAAAAAAAATGATCGAGAAAGCAGTGATTTAATAGAAAAAACATTCACCTATAAGCTGATTTTTTTATAGTATTCGCTTAAACATCTTTTCTATCTCGGTTAATGATAGTTCTACCATGGTTGGTCGTCCATGTGCGCAATGGAAAGGGTTGGCGCAATTATCCAATTCTATAAGTAATCGCTTAATTGCATCTCTGTCATTGATCGTATCGCCTGCTTTAATGGAGGACTTGCATGCGATATAGTGAATAATTTCATCTTCGAGTTGTTCAAATGAAGTTTTCCCATATTCTATGATGGTTTTGGCTGCATCGACGATTTCTTGTTGATTGATCTCAGAGATCATCGATGGTATTGCGGTCAGAAAAAGTTGATTGTTCTCTTGCTTGAGTTCAAACCCAAATTGTTCCAATTTATCCATAGCGGCACTAACAAATTCAATATCTTCCGGATTGGATGAAAAAGGAATTGGTATAATGAGTTTTTGTTTCCGAACTTTCCGTTCCTTGAACATCTTGATGGTTTTTTCATAATTGATTCGCTCATGAACCGCATGCTGATCAAAAATGATTATGCCCTTCTCTGTTTGTAGGATAATGTAATTATCGTGGAACTGAAAGGATTCGTTGGGAAATCGTACTTGAGGCAATTTTTTCAAATTTAATCTTTCGTTTGTTTGAAGAATGGTTGGATTTTTTGTTTGGGCTTGGAAATCTTCGGCTTGTTCGGGTTCCTTTTCATTATTTATTTCTAGTTCTTGGATTTCCATGTCTTTTTGTGTCCTATTTTGCTTGAACGATTGAATCACTTCTTGAACGAATGATTTGGATTTTCCTTGGGTGCTATTGCGCGAATCTTGATAATTTTTTCCGGCCCCGTCAGAGATCCCGGCTCGATTGTCGATTTTTGAAGCCGGCATTCTGAGTTCGGGTTTTATCTCTGTTTCCGTTTTAAATGTAGACTGAATAAAGCGTTGCATTTGGTCATTTTTATTTGAAATCAGCGTATTTCTGAGATCATTTAGTTGTGTGGTATTTCTGAGATCATTTGGTTGTGTGGTATTTCTGAGATCATTTGGTTGTGTGGTATTGCTGAGATCATTTGGTTGTGTTGTAATGCTGAGATCATTTGGTTGTGTTGTATTGCTGAGATCATTTGATGGTGTCTCATTTATTCGTCGTTGTAGCGATGCATTTTGAGATGCGTGAAATTTTTTATCGGTTTCTAAAAATTGGGTTTCTTCTTCATCATCAGAAATGGCTTCCTGGGTGGAATTTGCAGTGTTTTTTGATTCGCGAATGATTTCTTTCATATCGTCTGTTTTTACTCCATAAATTCTTGAATTCTTGAATTTGTCGGCCACAATTCCATCAATGATTTTGCCCAAATTTTCGATCAGAATGTCTTCATATGCAAACCGGACCATTTTTTTTGTGGGGTGAATGTTGAAATCCACCTTTGCCGGATCCAATTCTATGAATAGTACATAAAACGGAAATTGGTTTTTCATAATGTAATCTTCATATGCGTGTTCAATCAAATCGGTGATTATTGAACTTACCACCCATCTTCTATTGACAAAGACAGAGGCTACCGACCTGTTGGATCGGGCGGTTTCGGGTAGTCCGATGAATCCACGAATCTTGAATAATGAATCTTCATAGGCCACGGGAATCATTGCGTCCGCAACCATTTTTCCGTACAGAGTGAGGATTCGATCTAAAACGGACTTGGATTTTGGGGTGTTGATGAGTACCGCGTCGTTGTGGAAAAATTGGAAATGGACATCGGGATGAGCGAGCGCGAATCGGGTTAAAATATTGGTTACATGGGCCAATTCTACCGCGTTGCTCTTTAAAAATTTTAATCGAACGGGGGTGTTGTAAAATAAATTCATGACCTTAATATTCGTTCCTTTGGGCCCGCCGGTTTGTTCTATTGGAGAGAATACGCCATTACTAAAGGTTACTTTATAGGCGGTTGGGCTATCCGCCGTTCTTGTAATCAATTCGATGTTCGACACCGCCGAAATACTGGCAAGCGCTTCTCCCCGGAAGCCGAACGTCGTTACCCCTTTTTCGATCATCTCATCAGCATCATGCACTTTGGAAGATGCATGACTTTTGAACGCCAACAAGATATCTTCTTTCTCGATCCCGGTGCCGTTATCGATGATCTGAATCAATTCCTTTCCATAATTTTTCATGATGATTTTTATTTGCGTAGATTCTGCATCCAAAGAGTTTTCGACTAATTCTTTGATTACGGATGCAGGCCTCTCCACAACTTCTCCCGCAGCGATTTTCTCGTAGCCTTTAATTTCCCGAATTTTTCCCATGTCAAAATTGAAAAGCGTACGATTGTTTATAAACGACCCTCGCAAAAGGTTATTAGCTTTGAGCTCAAAATGAAGAATATGCGTTATTTGCAATACAAACTCGTGATCGGTGAAAAGTCCGGTGGTGAAATCTATTCAGCATTTAAAACCACGATGACAACAGCAAAAGAGATTGATAGTACATATAAAGGGCCCGAATTCTTATGGACTTTTTACCAATTGGGAGATTATGACCAGTTTGAATTGACCTTACTCAAATGGGAAGTCTGGAGTTCGCTTCGGCCGGGACATTTAGATGAGGTGAACAATGCCGCGTTTGTGGGTCCAAGCGCGTGTCTCTTCTTTTATTATATCGATGAACCGGATTCTTTTGAAGCGATCGAGCAGCAATTAAAATATTTTATTAGTCATCGAAATTCTGATGAAGCTCCGATATTTGTGATCTGTCTCTATGATGCGCATTCTTTGTCGCAAGAAAAATTATTGAAATTGGAGCGATATAATTACCATTCTGAGGTTATTCAGAAATTTCGAGCCCAATTATTGCCGATTCCTATTCATTCTCTTCTTGGGGAAAACAGTCAAGCGGTAATTGATACATTATTTCGGTTGATTACGTTTAAATTACAACCAAAAATTAGCCAAGAATTGAATATTGCAAAAGAATTTTGGAAATTGTCGATGGAAGAACTCCGAATTCTTCTCACCATGGATAAAATGGGCAAACGGCCCAGACCCCGGCTTGCACCGCTCGAACCGCCCAAACCGAAGATCGAACCGGTGATAATTCAAGAACCAACCCAAGCTACTGTGGATGAGACTAAAAAAGCGGAAGCAATACAAGTCGTAGGAAAAATTGATGTTGCCGGCTTGAGTGCAGAAGAATTACTTAGAAAAGCAGAAGAAGCGGATGTCGCAATCACCAAAGAAGGTGAAATGATTAAAATTGTCGAGGCAAAACCCGAGGTGCTTGTAGATTTAAGCATAAAAGGCGCCATTGTTCCCAGAAAATATCCGATTCCCAGGCACTGTCCGAAATGTGGTAATTACCGACAAACTTCCATTCGGGAAGACAACGACACGACTTTTATTTTGTTGGACTATCCCCGAATCTACGGCATCAAATATATATGTGGAATTTGTGGTAACGAATGGAGGAAAACCTACGAATTAGATTAATCGATTTTCCACACTCGTGCCGAAATTCGCTATCTTTTTTAGCTATTTTGTGTTTTAAAGCGTATAGGTGTTTCAAAACATGAGTTACGAAAGATCAAGCTGCAATGGCTGTGGAAAGAAAATTAAACCGTTTGAAAATGCGGTTTCATTCTCTTGCCCAAATTGCGGTGATACCGTGATTTGGCGGTGCGAGTCATGCAGAAAATTCTCACGAAACTATACTTGCATCAAATGCGGTTTCACGGGACCCTAAACTTTTCAACTTTTTGAAATAAACGATGGTGAATTAAAATGAAAGTATCAGTCGCAGAAAAGAAAAGCAAATTTCCACGAAAGCATTCGGTTCTCGGGATCTTTGAAATTTTACCCGAAGAAGTGGATGAAGATCTCGATGCCCTCATCGAAAAAGTCGATGCCTATCTTATGGAAAACTGGCGCGCATACGTAGATAGCTATAGCCTCCAAGAAGTCGCATTTGGTCTTAAGAAAATCATTGCCAAAATTGATATGCCCGAGGATATCCAAGGCGGCACAGAACCCGTAGAAATGGGCATAATGGAAAACGTATCAGGAATCCAAAGAGCAGAATGCGGTATGGTGTCCAGAACATAAGCCGGCTTAAGCAAATGTAGTAAAGAACAAAGTTATATCCGCAAGACAACAATTTTTTATCATTTTTCTCTACTTCGCTTTCAAAAACACGAAACAAAACATTATAAATTTCAAAAAGTAAATGAAATTATGAATCAAGGATCCAAAGAAACTGAGATCCCGTGGTGGAAAAAAACCGTTGTGTATCAAATCTATCCACGTTCGTATATGGATTCCAACGGCGATGGGATCGGGGATCTCAAAGGTATTATTTCGAAATTGGATTATATTAAAGAGATGGGCTTTGAGACAATATGGTTTTCTCCTTTTTACCCTTCTCCTACGTTTCTTCCGTATGCACAGCATGATTGCGGTTATGATATCATGAATTATCGGGATGTAAACCCGGAATATGGCACTATGGAAGACTGCAACAGACTTATCGATGAAATCCACAAAAGAGATATGAAAATCGTAATGGATATGGTTATGAACCATACTTCGGTCGAACACCCTTGGTTTAAGGAATCAAGGTCGAGCCGCGATAATCCGAAACGAAATTGGTATATATGGCGAGATGGTAAAAAACCAAAAGGTAAGAAGCCGCCCAATAATTGGCGAGCCATGCCGATGGGTTCTGCATGGAAATATGATGAGACTACGGACCAATGGTTTTACCATCAATTCTTACCATTCCAACCCGATTTGAACTATCGAAACCCCGAAGTATTAGATGAAATGCTTAATACCGTTCGATTTTGGCTGAACAAGAAAGTGGATGGATTTCGATTGGACATTATTAACACCATTTATGAGGATCCCGAATTCAGAGATGCTCCGTTTAAGTTCGGTATATTTTCCGAAGATTTAGATCTGTTCTTCAAAAGCGCAAAATATTATTTGAATCATCCCGATACTTTTGCATTTTGTAAAAGATTGCGGGAAACCATCGATGAGTTTCACGGAAAGTTTATGGTCGGAGAAGTATCCGCTTCTTTGCCTACCCTTAAAAAGTATCTCATGGATCCAGAAACGCAACAGCCCAACCGACTTAATTTGGTATTTCAATTCCAATCGCTCGGTTTGAAATTGGAGGCCGCGGCCGTCAGAAAACTTCTCTCTCTCTATGAAACATGGTTCGCGGAACCGTTAATTCCAACTCTTGTATTCGGAAACCACGACCAGTTCCGGAGAATCTCTAAATTTGGAGGCTCTTTGATAAAGGCTAAAATGAACGCGGCGATCCAATTGACCGCTCGGGGTGTCCCGTTTGTGTATTATGGCGAAGAAATCGGTATTGAAAATGCGAACCTTCCGCATAAAACCGCTCAAGATTCCGTCACCCATCATTTACACCAATGGATCCCGTATTGGGCCATGGATCTTGCAAGAAAATTCAATTTCACCGTAAATCGAGATGATTGCAGGACTCCGATGCAGTGGGACGCTTCGAACGAGAATGCTGGGTTCTCACCATCGGGCGTAAAAACATGGTTACCCGTTGTCCCGGATTATAAGGAACGGAATGTCGATTCGGAACTTAAGGATGAGGATTCATTGCTTTGGTGTTATCGTAGATTTTTAAAAGCAAGAAAAGAGACCCCCGCCCTCAATTCCGGAGATTTTAAATTCTATAAAATAAAAGGCGCGCCTTCAAGCGTGGTATTATATGAAAGAACTCATTCTTCTGGTAATATACTCGTAGTTCTGAACTTAAGCGTGAACAATATTAAAATCAAATTCCCGTGCGATCAATATAGTTTACTTGTATCCACAACTACGAAATCCAATCCTTTGGATGGTTCAAAATTGGTATTAACGCCGTGGGAAGCGGTTGTGTTGAAAAAATCCTAACTCGAAAATTAAAAGAATCAATCCTTCAAGTGATTTAGCAATGATTATTTCATGCCTCAATAATTTCCAAGAACTCGAAAACATGTTTCCGCCGATCAGATAATATAAAAATCCGATTTTGGTTCATGGTGGGAAAGGATGGAAAGAGTCTCAAATCAATGACCCTTTAATCGTTCCCGATATAAAAAATCCAAATAAACTGTTAATGTTTTTTACGGGCATGGCCCATCCCGTGGCCCATGGCAAATTCTCAATGGAATAAGTTAAAAATCAATATCCTCTCCCGAGGAAAACCCGGTTCCTTTGATGATAAATATATTGAGGGTCAGCAAATTCTGAAGATCGGAAAGGATTATGTTCTGCTGATAATTCTATGGATGAGTTCCAAACCCCGAACTTTTTATTTTTAGGTTTATCTGTACGGGTGAAAGATTTTTTCTATCTCGAGGTTTTTATGCTTGCGGATATATTTCAAATTATGAGCTTTTTGAAAACTGCGAAAACAACTTGGAAAGGAAAATGGATTTGGGCCGACTATATCACCCCTTATAGGGTTTCCAGACCCAACCGTTATGGGGAAAAGGAAGGCATCAAACCATTTGAAAAAAATGTGTTTTGTTTTATTAGAAAGGGGTTTACCATTTCAAAACGTGTGAAAAAAGCAGTCATTAATGTTTCGGTCGATTCAAGATACAAATTTTTTGTGAATGGCAAATATATTGGAAGAGGGATTTACCGTGCGGAGCCGTTTTTGTGGTATTACCATAGCCATGAAATCACCGACAATATCAAGGAAGGCCCAAATATTCTGGCATTTCACGCAAGATATTATGGAGAAGAATTTGCTTATTATACACCTGCCAAAGGAACAAAGTTAGATAAACTCAGTGGTGGAAAAGGCGGCTTAATATTTGAGTTAAAAATTGATTATGAAGATGGTACCGAAGAATGGGTGGTATCGGATGATACTTGCAAGATTGTTATTAACGAAGGAGAAAAATCGGATTGTCCATTGAAAAACGATGCAATCGGTCGGATAGAAGATTATGATACAAGAAAGGCTCCGAAAAATTGGAATGAACTCGAGTTTGATGACTCAAAATGGCAAAAACCGCTGATTCTAAACTACCCAATACTCGCAACATATCATTGGCCCTATGATTATCTTCATGAAGAGATAATTCATGCAGAAGAAATCGTCGCTATTCGTAATAATGAAGATTTTCGCTTTTCAGATCCGGATGCCGAAGAGGAGGAGGATCCGAAAAATCTGGATTGGAATGTCGCATACATGATGGAAAGCGTAGGCGCACAACCCTATCAAGTGCAAAACCCCGAAGCTCTTTTGGGAAAAGGCGGCGTTTGTATCATCGATCCGCCATGTGAGCCGAACTCCGTGGTTCAAATCATTTTAAAATTTCCCAGAGAGATGGTTGGATATCCCCGAATCAGAATTGAAGGCGCAGCAGGGACAACGGTCGACATCATCACTTCAGAAATCTTTAACACCGATTCTTCTTTGGCCTTCAATACGTGGGAGAACAAACGCGGATCACGGATTTTTCTTCGGGGAGGTGTTCAGTTCTTCGAACAATGGGATTGGGAAGGCTATCTCTATCTCATTATTGCTCTCCGAGACTTCAACGGTCAACCGGTAAAAATCTATGATGTCTCAACTAACATGACGCATTTCAATTTCAAAAAGAAAGGCTTTTTTGAATGCTCGGATGCAAAACTCAATGAATTATGGAAAGCGTGTGCTTATACATTGAAATGTTGTGCTATCGATGGCTATTTGGATTGTCCCTCAAGAGAACAGCGTACCTATCTCGGTGATGCCTATCCCGAAGCCTTGCTCGCGTTTGCTTGTTTTGGAGAAGGTGGCTTGACCCATAAATTGATATACGATACCGCATTCGGTCAAAGAGAAGATGGAATCACCTACTCATTCCATCCGGGAGATGCTCGCGAGCAAACCCATATCATTCCCGATTATTGTTTGTACTGGATTCAATTGGTTTGGGAATATTTCATGTATCAAGGTGATGATGAGAATTTCACGATGCTTAAAGATCTTTATCCTCGAATTTTGAATGCAATGAAGTGGTTCGAGAAATACCTCGACCCAAAAACGAATTTGCTCACGGATCTCCCTTATTGGATTTTCGTTGATTGGTCGACTATTGATAAAAATGGCGCAATTGCGGTGATTAACACGCAGTATGCGGATTGTTGCAGAATCGTTAATAAAATCGGCCGAAAGATTGGTGAAGAATCTTATTCCTTATATTATATGAAACTCGCGAAAAAGATAGAACGGGCGATTGACACGATCTTTTGGGACGACAATATGAAAGTCTATCGCGATTGCATCAAAGGAGGCAAATTCGGAGAACAAATCACGCAGCATACGAATGGGTATCTTATGCTCAAAGAAATTGTTCCAGCAGACAAACGCACCGCATTGTTTCAGTCGATTTTCGAGAGACCGGAAGAGGAAATCAAAAAGCAATTATGGGCATACTCCAAGCAAATTCAATCGAAATATACAAAAGGCATAGATGTATTGGTCGCCCAGCCCTTTTTCATGCACCATCTCAATAAATTATTTGCAGAAACGGATAAAATTGATTTAATGTTCAAATATTTTGAATGGGGCTGGCTTCCGATGCTCGAACATGGAAAAACGAAAACGATTTGGGAGACTTGGAGACCACACGGCTCGCAATGTCATGCGTGGGCAGCAACCCCCGCTTTCGATCTCTCAACCCACATTCTTGGAATCAGTCCTGCTGAACCGGGATTCAAAAAAATTCAGATAAAACCTCACTTTGGGCCGTTGAAGTATGCTAAAGGATCGTTTCCATCGATTCGAGGGGAAATATTCGTAGAATGGATGTTTCTGAATGAAACCATGGTGGAATTTAAAATAAAAATACCGAAAGGTACTACGTCGCTATTTTATCCTCCGAAAATGAACGGAAAATTTCCGGATAATATCAAGATCCCGAAAGAAATTTTAGATACAGAATCGCAATTCATTGTAAAATATTAATGAACGAAATTTTTGACATTCTATTTTTTTTCTTTGCTTTATTAAGTTGAAATTTATCCACCTAAATCACGATTTTAATTAAGTTTATCATTATAATTTCAAGAATTCAACTCTAAATATCAATTAGATTTTGATGATTGCTTTTTTGGGCTTTCAAAATCGAAATTCTGACTTTGATTATTGAAGATCCCGTATCTATACAATAAGTGATTTTCGGGATCTTTAATGTTCGATTCCAATCTTGATAAAAATGTTCGTAGCAGTTAATTCTTTTCTGGCGGCTTTTTTGAATGCATTAATTTATTATAATGTCAATTTGGCTTTTTTATCGAAATTTATGGTATTTTTGGCCGTTTATTTCAAAAATCCCGTATCTATACAATAGGTGATTTACGGGATCTTTTATCATCTTGTCTCATAAAAAACAAAAATCGTGGCTTGCATCCAAAAATAATAAATCTTTCTGTAAATCCATTTTCGATTCGATATGTATAATAAATTTTATCCATATTCTTCTCCATAATTTTCATCGGAATATTTTTTATTCCATTCTTTCTTTACTTTCGTGTATGCGCATGCGGGAAACAAAGAAGGTGCATAAGCAAGAAACCACGGAGTCCGAAAAATTATGGGAAGAAATCGGCTTCGTACGGCCGCTGGGAGGCTTTTTTTATAATATCATTTTGGTTCTTGGAGGATCCATTTTCGGAATCTTTTTCAGTGTGTGGTTTCTTCCCAATATTGTATATCCATTTCCTGAAGCAATGGGTTTCGAAAATATGGTTAAAAGTATGTTTGGATTTTATTTTGCAATAGCGGATGTCGGTTTGGGAACCGCTATCCAGCGTTTTATCGGAGAAAGTTATGTGAAAAACCCGAAACGCTCAATCCAATATCTCCAATTCTTCATCTATTTTCAAATGTTTACCGGGCTCATCCAAATTACAATCCTCACTATTTGGGTATTTTTATTTGCATCGGAATCCGATTTAGCCTATGCCTCGTGGTTTTTCCTCTTGTATTCGACTATTCAATGGCCCGGGATGCTCGGTGTATTCCAAGGAAGCTTGCAAGCATATCAAAGATTTGATCGTGCAAACGTAGTCTCGTTTATTCAAGCAATACTTCTCGAAAATACGACCCGCGTTGTCTGTATTCTTGTTGGTCGTTGGGTCGGCTCTCAAAATCCGCAAATTGGAGAATTGATGGGCGCTACGCTGGGCAGCATCGTCGGTGCGTATATCGACGACTTTTTTGCTGCGATCCTCGCTGCTCGATGGTGTGCTCCGATCCTTAAGAAAATTGATCCTGCGTATCGCATAAGAAGACTGTTTATTCCGGATTTCGATAATTCCCTCGTAAAAGAAACGTTGTGGTACGGCTTCAAAATTATGTTGCAAGGAATAATCTTCCCCGGAGCCAATTTGATTGCTGTGCTAGTCCTTGTTGAATTTTTACCTAATTACCCAACGATTTGGGGTATTTATTTGATTGCAGAAATGGTTGGGTCCGTTGTGGGGCTATTCGGATTCGAATTTACATCAAGTTTTGCAGAGGCATATATGAATAAGAAGTTCAAACTTGCCGCCGATTACATTTCAAGAATGTATGTTTGGGCGACGTTGTTCGGATCCATGATGTCGAGTTTATTAGTTGCGGGCGCTCCCCTTATCGGCGTTATAGTGGGTTCGAATTTTGAAGCGGCCGTGCCTCTTATTCAAGCGTTTGTTCTCTTCGAGATAATGGAAGTGATTATTAAAGCACATGATAAAGTATTTCGCGGCGGGAATAAGCCTGAATTTAATATAATTGTGCTTTTAGTCGAACAATCTTCCAGAATCGGATTTCTTTATCTATTTTTAGTGGTTTTCCCGTTATCCGGTATGGCGATAGTCCTTTCACGAGGCCTTGGATGGTGTGTAAAATGGGTGATCTCGTACTGGATGATTCAAAAAACGATGTTGAAATTCAAGATCAATATTTGGCAAACCGTTGTTGCGCCGTTCATCGCTGGGTTGGTTGAATTCGGTTATATTTCGATTTTACTGATCGTGGTTCGCGTACTCTTATTCTCTTTAATGAATTCGGTGATTTTATCAGCAATCATAATAATGATTGGCTTATTGACCGGACCGTTGTTCGTATGGCTTCCTACCTATTCATATTTAGGCGGATGGGATCCTAGCACTTTGGAAATCTTAGAAAAAGCGGAAAAGATATCCGGACCTTCGAAACCGATTGTAGCGTTAATAAGAAGGATTTCTTCGGCGGTTTCGAGAACAAGCCCATTGTATGGTAAATTTCCGATGGATATTGAAGGCGTGTATCAAGAGACTAAAGACCTTATGGATTTTAAATATTCGAATTCTTAAGATTTCAATTTTTTCTTCTTAATTTATCAAAATAACGTATTAAGAACATGGTTAAGCGAAAGAATTAAATTTTTTGTGCCCCGAACTTAATTATGGCCGATGATGTTGAAGAATGGATTTATCGATTGAAATTTAAAAAATTGAACGAAAAATTGGATTTATTGCATAAACTCGGCGTGTCTGGCGATAAGAGAGCCGTTCCGGTGCTTATTCAACACTTAAATACAAAAAGCGAAGATGTGACTCTTACATCAATAATTGGGTTAGGAAATTTAGCAGATAAAAGCGCAACCGAACATATTATTCCGTTCTTGAAATATTCCAAAAAAAAACATGAACAGATTCGTCGGGCCGCTGCAGAAGCTCTCGGCAAAATTGGCGATCAAACCGCAATTCCACCTCTATTGGATGCACTTCAAGATAAGAAAATGCCCAAAGCGGTCAGATTGTACATTATCGATGCATTAGGCGATCTTAAAGCAAAGGATGCAATTCCCCATTTATCCAATATATTAAAAAATGAGAAAGATTCAAGTGTTTCGGCTGCCTTACTTGCATTATCGAAAATCGGTGGAGCGGAATCGATTGACATCATCGAAAAGATCTTATTAAAAAGCGAATCCTTGGATGCAAGAGCATTAGCTGCACAGTGTTTAGGTAACATCGGTGATCCCATTGCTGTGAGGTCTTTGGTCGACAGTTTGGAAGATCCGATCGATTATGTCCGGGAAAAAGCCATGGATGCTCTTGGCAAACTGGAGCCGCGTTTTCGGGATAAAAAATCCGAAGAAATCATTGCCATTATCTATAAAGAAAAAATAAAACAAAAACATGGTACTCTGTCCTTTGAAAAGTTGGGAGATTTGAAAAAATATTTCAAATCAGAAGACCCGGAAGAAACCCTTGACGCGCTCTATACACTGAGCACATTGTCGGATGAAAAGAATAAGCACCTTGATTTGATTGCAGAAGGCTTAAAGCACGAGAATCGAGATGTAAGGATGTATGCGGTGTATTTACTCGGAACAACAGGGAACAAAGAGTATGCAAAATCTATTTCACAATTACAAAATGATAAATCCGCTTTGGTTAGAAGAGCCGTCACTGAAGCCCTTGAAAATATGGAATATATTCCATCCGATGTTTCAAAATATTTAGATATTCTTGCTTCTGAAGACTCCAATCCGAAAGCGCGGCTAAAGGCTGCGAAATCGCTTAGCCATATTAAAAATGAAACAACAATCGAACCGCTATGCGACTATTTGATAAAAAATATGAAAGCCATAGATGATGAACTAATCGCAGTGAATCTACAAATCATCGAGGCACTATTACAATTTGATTTGAAAAAACACGAAAAGATCATGAAAACATTCAACGAAGCCTTTAAACAAGGAGAATACGAAGTCTATGAACGGATCTACAAAATCTTTGAAGGTTCACTCCATCCAATCGCTGTGTCGGCAATGGAAGACCCCCGAAGAATGAATTTTTCATTTGTCGGCCGCATTAATTTGGAAAAGTTCGGCTATAAGGCGCAAATGAAAAGAGAACAAGAAAAAAAGGAATTGGCCGAAAGAGAAGCCAAGCGCGAAGAAGAACATAAACGTAAATTGGCGGAAATTGACCGAAAATCTCAAGAATTGGCCGAGAAGACTAAGCGAGAGCAAGAAAAATTAAAACAAAAACTCGAGAAAAAACGTGAAGGCTAAGTTTCAATGAAATATTGATAGTTTTCAAACTTTCCTTCCAATCCAATGTGCGAGAACCAAAAAATCATCTATTTTTTAGGATAATTTTTCCGCATGCTTTTTGATATTGGCTTTAAATTCATCGTACATCGACACTTCACACATCGCGGTATCTTTATACTTTTCAATAAATTCATCCAAAATATTTTCCATAACCTTCAAGTTCTTGGCCATTCTCTTCTCATCTTCATTTTCAAACCGGTTTTTCTTTTCTTTGCTTTCGGTAATCACATAACAAATAATATCTTCATTTCCACAAAATTCCTTTCCCGTCAATTTCTTTTTTGTGAAAAAGATGGTCATTTTCTTCATCGAAAAGAATGAATGATTGATCCCGGTTAGCGCATTTGCGAAACTAACCAAACCTTGAAATACCCCATCTCGAAGTTCCTTTTGAAGCCCCGACTCCACTTTCTGAAATTCTACATAACAGACGCTGAATCCCCGAAATAGAATACCAACCTCATAAATGTCCTTTTTCATGCTAAACCCTTCTTCTCAAAGCTACTACAACTAAAATCACTAAATGAGCTAATAAATCTTTTTGTAGGAGATTTTCTTTTCATTTTTTACAAAATAGTTCTGATAAAAAATCACCATTTTCAGTCCTTTAGAATTGAATTTCATTCGGTCGTAGGCGAACTGAATTATATAGAATTCTCTTTTATAATTCGGGAATCTTGCTTTAATTATTTAAATCGCTGATTGATTTCCCTAAATGTTTAAAGAAATTCACGTATTTTCAAAAAACACCATCTTGGGTTTGCAAATGATTTAATTTGGATGAAAACCAAAAGAGTTATATGCAGTTTGACATTGCAATTATCGGAGCGGGCTGTGTCGGAACGGCGATAGCACAAAGACTAGCTAAATATGAACTCAAAGTCATTGTACTTGAAAAAGAGGAAGATGTCGCCATGGGAGCAACTAAAGCCAATTCCGGAATCATCCATGCCGGATATGCCCAAGCGGATGGGAGTTTGAAAGCTAAATTAAATGTTATCGGAGCAAAAATGTTTGATGATGTTTGCCCCAAGATAGGCGTGGAATATAAGCGAATCGGATCGATGATGTGTGCTAAGGATGAACATGGATTAAAGATATTGATGAAGGAAAAAGCACAAGGAGAGCGGCGCGGAGTAAAAGTGGAATTAATCGTGGACAGAAATAAAATTAAAGATATGGAGCCAAATATCGCCGATGATGTTATCGCGGTATTATATGCACCCGAAGCGGGTATAATAATTCCCTTTGAATTGGCCGTGGGGCTTGCAGAACATGCTGTTATGAATGGAATTGAATTTCGTTTTAACTTCAAAGTGGTAGCGATAGAGCAGAAGGGCGGTGATGGCTTTGCGATTAAATCCGAGAATGGCGAAATAATTGAATCCAAGAATGTAATTAACTGCGCCGGGCTTTATTCGGATCAAGTCTCAAAAATGGTCGGGCTAGACTATTTTAAAATCGTTCCTCGAAAAGGGGAGTATGTATTATTGGATAAAAATGTAATAGAGATACGGCATGTGTTGTTTCCTACGCCATATATTTCTAAAACGGGTTCTATCTCAAAAGGCATTTTAGCATCTCCAACACTACATGGAAACATTTATGCTGGTCCAAATGCGGAAGAAATCGAGTCTGTCGAAGCATTGGATACGACCACCGCCGGGCTCAACGAAGTTATTTCTGGTGCAAAAGGCCTCGTACCAAAATTGCCGATTCGTGAAGCGATTACAAATTTTGCAGGCATTCGTGCGACATCCAGCACTAATGATTTCATCATCGAGGCGACGAAAGTGAAAGGATTTGTTAATGTTGCGGGAATTGATAGTCCTGGATTGTCCAGCTGTTTGGCAATCGCCGAAATGGTTGAAGGAATCCTTAAAAACGATTTGAAGTTAGTGTTAAGCCCAAAATTAAATTATATCGCAACAAGGAAAGCACCTATGCGATTAAAAGACTTCTCAAAAGAAGAATTACATAAAAAAATACAAGAGAATCCCCGTTGGGGAACCATCGTATGCCGATGCGAAACCGTTTCGGAACAAGAAATCGTTGAAGCATGCCATGCTCCTATACCCGCGAAATCGTTGGATATGATCAAACGGAGATTGAGGCCCGGAATGGGAAGGTGTCAAGGCGGGTTCTGCGGTCCAAAAGTAATGAAAATTATTTCAAGAGAAGCTAAAATTCCCTTAGGAAAAATAACTAAAAAAGGCGGAAAATCATTCGTGGTAGTTGAACCGATGAAAAATTATCCGGATTCGGTTTATACCGATGAGGAGTTGTAAAGAGGCGATAAAGATATGGAAAAAATAAATGTAGACGTTGCAGTTGTCGGAGGCGGCCCGGCAGGTTTGGCCGCTGCGCTGGCGGCAAAGAAAGAGGGGGTTTCGGTACTCATTATAGAACGCGATTTCGAACTGGGTGGTATCCTTCAACAATGCATCCACAATGGATTTGGACTCAGATATTTCAAGGAGGAATTAACGGGACCAGAATACGCACAGCGGTTTATCAATATGCTTGATAATTCCGGTATTCAAGTGCTCCTTAAAACAATGGTGATAGATCTCAATGAGGATCGATTGATTACGGCCATTAATCAACAAAAGGGAGTTATTCAAATCCAAGCAAAATCGGTAGTATTAGCTATGGGATGTCGGGAAAGAACGCGTGGTGCGATCAACACTCCGGGAACAAGACCCGCGGGAATTTTTCCCGCCGGACAAGCCCAACGCTTGATGAATATGGAAGGATATAAGGTTGGTCACCGCGTCGTTATATTGGGCTCCGGAGATATCGGGATGATAATGGCAAGAAGAATGACCCTTGAAGGAGCTAAAGTCTTATGTGTGTCGGAAATTCTGCCATATGCTTCGGGCTTGGTTAGAAATCAAGTTCAGTGTCTTCAAGACTACGGAATCCCTTTGTATTTGAAACATACAATCACCTCAATTGAAGGAAACGAGAGAGTGCAAGCAGTAACCATCTCCGAAGTGGATGAAAATTGGTTTCCGATTCCTGGCACTGAAAAGCGATTTGAATGCGATACGATATTGTTCTCCGTCGGTTTGATTCCGGAAAATGAAATTTCACAAAAAGCGGGCATCAAAATTGCACGAAACGGCGGCCCGGTTGTAAATGAATACTACGAAACCTCCGTACCGGGGATTTTCTCTTGTGGAAATGTCTTGCAAGTCCATGATCTCGTCGATTGGGTTACACTAGAAGGTGAACGAGCCGGATATTATGCTGCACTGAATGCACAAGGAAAATTGGCAAAGAAAACCTTGAGAAAAATAAAAACCGTCGCGGGTGAAAACGTTCTCTATATCAAACCCGATATTATTGAGAATCTCGATGAAGATAAAGAAATTCAATTCTCATTCAGACCCAGAAAACCCGCAGAAAACGTGCAAATCAATTTTATCTCCAAAGACCACGTAATTAACCGTAGAAAGAAAAAATACGTCATTCCGAGCGAGATGGAAATCATTAAAGTTCGATTAAAAGTCGCAGAAATCGGAGATGAGATCAAAATCGAAATTGTTATGCAAGGAGGGTTTTAGCCATGCCGCAACGAAAACCTGGTGATTCGGAAAAAATTACATGTATAATTTGCCCCAATTCTTGCCGATTGGAAGCTGTCATGGGATCCGATGGCACTATCACCATCACGGGTCATACATGCCCCCGGGGAGAAGAGTACGGAAAGAATGAGTTTATCGCACCGGTCAGAAGCCTTATTACTACAATGAAAATAAACAACGGAGTCCTTCCGGTTATTCCCGTGCGAAGCGATAAACCTTTGCCTAAAGAAAAAATTTTCGAAGCCATGAAGGTTGTAAATCAAACCTCGGTGGATGCGCCGGTGAAAATGGGCCAAATTATCATTCGAAATATTTTGGGACTCGAAGGCGTTAATGTAATTGCATCGAGAGATATGGAAAAAAAGGGTCATCATAAAAAATAAATATCATTAATACACTAAGTCGATTTAATCCATATATTTTTCCAATTTTTTTTTCCGATTTTCCCATGCTTCTTTCATGTTCGAGGGAACAATACTTTCAATCCCATTATATTCATATTTTACTCCATGCGGAAAATTATAAGGTCTCTCCACAACAACATCCTTGGGCACGATTAAAAATGGAAACACCACGGTTTTTGATTTCATCTTTACACCTGGTGCAAGAATCCCATGAGGCTGAAGCGTGGCATATTTTTCGCCAAAAACCGTCTTGATACTTAAATTTCCGTAAAGGGAATCAACAACATGAGAACTTAGCGTGCAAGCATACATCGCAAAAAATTGTTCCCCGAGATCCGTAAATTCCAACGCAACAAAATTATCTAGATATTGGGCATCACGATGGATGTTGTTTTTGCCCACTTTTCTCAACACATAATTGCCCATCCATGGAAAGATCGATTTTTTCGCAGAAAACACCGGCCACTTATACAGAAACCCGCGAGCATGATAATACTTTATTCTCGGATCCTCAACATCCTTCTCCTTAAAGGAGCGGCGAAACACACCCTCAGCCGGGGGACTGATGCGCGCCCACCTATCAACAAGCCAGCCGCAAAAAATCGACATAAAGAAGAGGTAGGAAGAATAATCAAGGAATATTAAAATTGGAAATAATAGGATTTTATATAACATGGGAACAGCAAAATACTCGGTAAAGTAAAAGAATGACCAAGTTAAGAATATCGGAATAACAAGAGGGAGCAAAAATTGATAGAGATTTAAATATCCATACAGCATTTTGGGGATTTTAACCGATTGATCTCCCCACTCGGCGGCCAATTTTTTCCGCATCTCCTCCAGCATAGCGGCCCGCTGCCGTTCTTTTTCCTCTTTCGACAATTCGCTCATGGAGATACAAGGAGCAAAGCAAATTAAGAAGTTTTTCTTCAAAAGTGAAGTCGAAAGAAAAAAATAGAATCAAACATTTTAAAATATATGGGAAAGCGAACTCAAAGAGAAGATTCAGAATTTCGATTTCATATCGACACGGAGCGACCGGAAGAAACCCACGGTGATCCTCTTCTCTATTACACGGACTCCATCTTTGAATCATATGTAAATTCAAAGTCCCTTATGAGAACTCAAGAAAAAATCACCCGCAGAGCGATTGATCTATTGGAACTTAAGCGGGATAGTTTTATTCTCGATATCGGGATGGGATGCGGTTTTTCCACAGCAGCCCTTGTTGCAATGGGGTTTTCAGCAATGGGGGTTGATATTCATCGAGGTATGCTTTCCTATTATGATACCCTTGAATTCAATCCGATCGAATCTGATTTCAAGTATTTACCTTTTCGGGCATCGACATTTGACGGAGCGGTCTCAATATCTTCTATTCAATGGATCTTCGGGATAGTAAATCGTGAACAACGAAAAAATGCCATCCAAAATTTTGTCCTATCCTTGGCTCACGCTTTGAAATTAAATGGAAAAGTTGTCATACAGTTCTATCCGAAATCCGATGATCAAATGAAAGAATTAGGCGCAGAATTCGTTGATTCATCCTTGTTTGAAGGAAATTTTGTGATTGATAATCCGGAAAGTCCGAGAAAACGCAAGATATACCTTCTCGCTACAAAAATTAAAGAGATGCATCAAGAGGAAAAAAAATGAACAGCGATAATCAGCCTAAGCGAAAAAAATATCGAATAAATTTCACATATAGATACTCAAAAATAAATATATCAACGGATCTTGAAGATGCAGAAACCTATGCCCGAACCATCTTGGATAATTGTTACACATCATTAGAAAAAATCAATCAAATACACCCGGATTGGGGGAAAAGCTTTGATCCCATCGTAAGCGGACTCAAAGACCCGGTAATCATCAGAATGGAAGATGCCGCTAGCAAAACCGAAGTGGGCCCGATGGCGGCCATAGCGGGTGCGATTGCCGATCTCATCGCGGAAGGGTTAATTGAACATGGTGCCAAACAAGTAGTCGTTGAAAATGGAGGCGAAATCGCAATAAAAACCAATGAAAATACCACTATCGCGTTATTATCGATGACATCGTTTATTGAAAATAAATATGCCTTGGAAATTCCGGGAAATTCCCAATACTTCGGCATAGCATCCAGCTCGGGAACATTCGGCCATGCGATCTCATTAGGAACCGCCGATTTAGTCACAATTATAGCAAAAAATGCGGCTTATGCAGACGCAGCCGCCACGAGTGTAGCAAATGAAGTGGTTGGCAACGATCCCGATAAAGCAATACAGCAAGGTATCCAGAAATTTAAAAAATTCGACCAAAATCTCTTTTTTGGAGTTATTGTTAATAAAAACGAAAAGATCGGATTATACGGCAAAATCCCGCCGATAATAAAAATTAAAAATTCTGAAAGCTAAGTAGTCATATATCTTTTATAGAAATGGTGTATATCAATGAGCGATGAAGAATTAATGGGAAACCTTGCTTGGTTGATGCAAGTTGTTCCGGAATGCGAAGGCGTTGTAGCAGCAGATAAGCAAGGTAAATTGATTGGAGGAAAAACATTAATCGAACGAGATCTTGCAGCTATTGCGAAAAAAATGAAAATAGTACTGGACGCAAGTGAATTTAATGATGTCCTTGAAAAAGGAAAACCGATCGAAATCATCTTGAATTGGGAAAGCGGATATATGATTATCATGACTGATGATAAAAAAATCATTGGGGCAATGCTTGGCGGCGAAGACAAATTGCAAATCAGTGTTCTCAGCCGAAGATTGCGCCAAATTTTTGGCTACGCTTGAAAAAACAAGCACAATCTCTTTTTACTTATCTTTCTTTGATGGAAAAAAAATTATTATGATTTTTCTGAATCTGGATTTTTCATATTGTTATTTTCTTGCTCGCGCATTGGTTTTTCTTCCTCTTTTTCTGGATTTTCGGGGCCCCTCTTCTTCATTTTAAGCGGAACCATCTCATTTGCATTTTGATTCATTTGAATTGTGATTTTCTTGGGATCGGCCTCAAAACTCAACCCTTGATTCTTTTCTTTGTTCTTTTCGAGTTCGATTTCATTCTCCATTCTTATTTTATTATTTCGGTCGGATTCAGACTCTGTTTTTGATATAGACCGTAAAGGAGGTTCAGAATCAGATTCTGATGCGGATCCGCTCGTACTTTTTGATTCTTTTAATCCGATTACCCCCTTTTTTGCGTTCATTGTTTCTTTTTCTTCTTCTATTCGTTTTTCTTCTTCTATTCCTTTTTCTTCTTCTATTCGTTTTTCTTCTTCTATTCGTTTTTCTTCTTCTATTCGTTTTTCTTCTTCTATTCGTTTTTCTTCTTCTATTCCTTTTTCTTCTTCTTTTGCTTGTAACGGTTCTGGCTTTTTTGTTGACTCTTTTTGTACTTTCTTTAATTTCTTTTTTTGTTCTTCCTGAATAAATTTCATGATTTCTACTTCTTTTTCTACCTCGGTGGCCCATGTTTCTATGATCTTCTTATGAATTTCCGATACACCTTGATTCCTTCGCTTAAAAATATAGATTCTGCACGATCCGCTTAAATTTTTCAAGATAATTTGCGATTTCTTAGGAGTCATCGGGTCATTAACCAAAAAGAACACACGTTTGGGATCGATTTTCTCCTCTTTTCGATTCTTGGTTCCATCTTTGCTATCCTCTATTACAGGATTCTTATCCACCACCGATGTCATCGCCACCCAATGATGCCCTATCCCAAAAAAGATTCGATAATCCGGATCTTTTAATTTCTCTTTAAGAATATTAAGCTTATTTCGAACAGATTCTCCCGGTTTGCGAATCTCATTGGTCTCGAACACAACCGCTCCGAATAAATCACCGGAATTCTGGTATTCGAACCGATAATCGAATAGCTCCATCAATATCTTCAGTTCAACATCCGTCTTCATAACCTTGATAAAATTATCCACCATCACGTAATTCAAGAGACCATGCTCCAAATATTGGTTCATCGGCCCCTCCAGATAATCCACTTTCCGCTTTTGAACCATCGTCTCCTTATAGCCCTCGATCATCGACCGGTTCACAAAACGCTGATCCTCAAAAGCATACTCCATCCGCTCGTTCAAAAAGTCATATAAGAAATCCCATGTACCGTAAGCCTGCGCTTTCAACAGCAGACATTGCAGCGCATACGCCCATCGAAATTCCTTCACAGAAATTTTGGACGCAAAAGGTAAAAATTTCTTTACAATATCAAACACCCGATCTAAAAACTCCTTATACTCCTTACATTTATCGGGATACACGTTCATTATTAATGTCGCAAGACCGCATCCGTTTGGAACTTGCGGAGCCAAAGGCAGCTCGGCAAATTCTTTACAACCATATAATGCAAGCACATCCGGAGTAGTAAAATCTTCATTTTTCTCCTTATTTTCACCCTTCTCCGGCTCTTTTTGCTCATTATCCTTTCGTTCCGATGTCGCGAGTCGCTTTTGAGTCTCGTCGGTATCACCTTTAGGCTTCACCCATTGATCCGCATCGATTTTTAACCCATCATCGATACCCTCTTTTTCTCTCTT
>CAZUTM010000064.1:0-23649 GCA_964623665.1 uncultured archaeon | reverse complement strand
CAAGATAAGAAAGCAAAAGGAAGTATTTAAACCGCGGGTGTGAATTTCAAAAGAAGCGATTTCTTTAAATAGTCGACTTCTTGAGTTAGGGAGGGTATTTAAAGATATTCCAATTTTCTCAATTTTCGCCAATTTGATCCAAGCCCAGAACAGATCCGAAATTCTAAAAATATGGCTTTAAAAAGAAATATGGTTGTAATCCGCTACGCTTTTCTTTATATCATCATATATGAATCACAAAATTCTTAGAAAAAATAGAGGAAAAATAGTTTAAAGAAAAAAGAACGGGGAAATGGATGATCATTTATTTTTTCAAGAATGCTTGCAAAATTTCCAAGATTTTACCGCTATCTACGAGGTATTTCACAATTGGAGTTAACTGGTCCAAAATTTGGATTGCTTTTCGCGCTTGTTTAATGAATTCCAAGCGTTCGGGTTCCACTTTAAAGTCTTCAGCCTTAGCCTTTTTTACGGTTAAAATCCATTCTTTTGGATTCGGTTGTTCCAAAACCCCATCAAGCGCATAGATCCCCACGGATTCCATTCCGGCAGCAAGTAATGCAGAGGTTTCCAGTCGATACAATTCCGGATTCAACTGAACTGCCCGAACATCTTGAATTCCCACGTTGGTAATCCCTAAAGTGATTGAGGCTTTTTCAACGCCCCATTTTTCAATGAACTCTTTAGCATAATCATAGATCATGTGTCTATAATCTTCATTTGAGATGAATCCCTTTGTAGCGGCGACATAATCGGTGTTGAAGATCATGAAATTTATCATATCCCATTCGCAATTCGGATGGGTAATCGGGACGGTCATGAAATCTTGAACCATTAACTTCCCGTCAAAAATGTCTTCATAAGCAAGAGGAAGGGCCACGGCTATTGCCTTTATATCTCCATAGGTGTGCATCATGTCTTGCATCTCCTTGAACCGTTTTGCTGCTCGCGCAAATCGTTCTTGATTCATATTCTCATCGATCATGTCGATAAATTTGCCGACTTGGGATGCAATATCGATCCCGGCTTTGGGTTCTTCTTTTTTCTCTTGTTTCATTTTGGCCAAGTCTTCTTTAGTTTTTGTCAATCCCAGCCTTCGCACTTCTTCTGCTTTCTTAACCTCTTCCGGATTCGTTGAAGGTTCGAGATCGATAATCATTCCGAGTGGATATGGGTATTTATTCGATTTGTACCATTCGCAAATGGATTTTATCAAATTGTAGAATTTATCGACCGTGAGCGCATTTGCGTAATAGCCGTCTTCAACCGGGAGCATAGGCCAAGGGAGTAAATGGTCCGGAATGCCCAATTCGATAAATCGTTCGAGAAGTTTTTTATAATCTTCTGAAATAAGATCGTTGTAGTCAATTTTTAAGGCGAGATATGTGTCGGTTTCGGCTAAGAGTTCAACGGCTTTTTTTTCCAACAAGGTTTTGGGTGAAAGAAATTCACAACTGAATAATAATCGCTTTAGTGCAGCCATTTTTACCATATTCTACAATAAAGTGAAAAATAAAAAGCTTCGCCAAAAGATACTTTTTATCCAAACGCAAATTAAAAAACACAATATGCATCCGGATGGAAAAACGCATGATAATAAAGAAGAAACTACCCAAAATGAATCATTTTATGAAGATAAATGGGAGCAAATTGGTTTTCATCGAAATATTGCGGGGTTCTTCTATAATTATGTTCCCGCGCTGTTCTTAGCAATTTTATTCATTGTTATGAATGCAGTTATCGTTCCGCTTATTTTACCATATCCAGATGCGCAAGGGTATTTTGAAATTGCAAAATCCTTTTATCTTTTAATGTTTATGATTTTTGATGCGGGAATCGGGTCTGCCATCGGGATGTTCGTTCCGAAATACCGCGTTACTGACCCAAAACGCGCCCTTCAGTATATCAGTTTCTTTGTTTGGTTTCAGATGATATCCGGACTTGTTCAGATCACGGTAATTGCAATCTATGTTTTTTATTTTATGCCCTTTTCGATGGCTCATTTGGCGTGGGTATTTATCGCCTATTCGACCGTTCAATATCCCGGGATGTTAGCGGTGCTTTACACCGCATTGAGATCTTTTCAACATCATGGCAAATATATTATCGGCAAGCTATTTCAGGACATATTTCAATTCGCAACGCAAGTGTTGTTCATTTTAATCGGCCGATGGTTCGGATCAATGAATTTAAATATAGGGGAGTTGATGGGTGCTTCAATCGGCTTGGTAATCGGTATGTATATCGACGATTTTTTAGCGTTCATCTTGACAGCAAAGCTCTTCAATGATGTATTAAAGGATATCGGATTAAAGGTGGGAGATTGCCTTCGACCCAATTTTACAAAAGATGTTGCCAAAGAATCGATTATTTATGGCTTGAAGACTATGCCCGCAGCGTTATACGGGAACTTACTGGGCTTTTTCTCTTTTCTTATAACATTTAACTTCTTACCGCAATATGCGGCCTGGATGGGAATGATTCAGTTAGCCAAAAACTTTTCAAATTTTGTTGCAATGCCGGGATCCTTGAAATCCAGCGCCGAATTCTCTATTTCTGAATCTTTAAATAACGGAAAGGAAAATTTAACCAGATATTTCATCGGTATGACTTTGAAATGGCGAATTATGCTTACGGGGTTCATCGGAATCTCCGTGATGATTCTGATTCCGTCTGTTTTGCGCAGTTTGCTCTCTATATTTGGAGAAGAATGGTTACCCGCTACAAGAGTCCTACCTCTCTTATGTATTATCGAATTAATTAAAGCTTTCGAAAATCCGGTTTCTTTTACGAAAATAGGGCGACCGGGCATCGATCAGTTTCTCGGGATCTTTTTGACAACCGTTTCATTCCTTTTTTATGCAGCGCTTATTTATCTCTTTAAAATTGAACTCACAATCGAAATCTTTATTTTAAAAGATGCACCGCTTTATATTTTCAATATCGCAATGTATTGGCTCTTTTATTCAAAAAAGGTGCAGAAGGTGCAACCGGGTGATTTTGCGATGCAAGTATTTGTTTTGCAAAGCCCACCTATGATCTTCTATTATTTCTTTTGTCAATTTTATTCGATCGTTATTTACCCTTTCACAATTAGAGTATTGGGGCTCTATGCGGGGGGATTATTAACCTTGGTGTTGGTGTTATTTATCTTTCCCCCGTTTATTTTTTGTCCGATGTTAGCATTTTTCGGAGCTTGGGACGAATATTCTATACGGGATTTTGAAAAAGCGGTCGAAATTTCCGGCCCATCAAAGTTCATGCTTCTCTGGATGTATAAAACATCCTACAGTACCTATAAAATCAGCCCATTCAAAGATAAATTCAAATATAAGAATGCAGATATTGCCTTTCTCGAAGCTCACCAGCTCGAAAGGATTAAAAAGGAGAAAGATTTGGAAAATATAACCGAATAACAATCATATTAGATGATTTTTTTTATTTTTTGTATTTTCTACCAAAACTTTATAAATTGAAAAATTATTTAGATTTCGAAGATGGTGCAAATAAAATCAAATTATCCCTCGGACCTTGATGAGTCCGATTCATACCCGGAACCGGATGTCCTTTCTATTACGACACGAAATGGCCGACGTGAAAGCGAACCTCATTCCAACGAGGTGGTTCAACTGCATGAAGTTCTCACTTATAATTTTCCCCAACATCGAACGCTATGGGATTTGCATCACTTCTTCATAAATACGGATCAAGAAGAATTTGATTTACAATTTGATATTTCAATTTTGAAAAATTTTTCGATTTCGCATGAATTGACGAGCTATAAAGCATCAGAATTCGGTAATAGGGTGCCCGATCTGGCGATTAACGTGCTTTCGAGAAGTACTTGGCGAAAAGATTTATTTGATATTGCTGAAGAAAGTTTAATCCTTGGAATTCCAATATATCTCGTATATACACCATACCACGTTGCGACGAACAGATATCGTGCACCGTTTATGCGGATGCATAAAATGAACGAGAAAGGAAAGTATGATGTTGTTGATATTCGAAAAGCCGCTTGTGTCGAGGGTGATCCTGCAGTTTCCGCGGATGCGTTGATTTCTCTTGAACCGATTTTTCCTCTTATAGTGGGGCTGGAACTATTAAAAAAAGTAACTAATGATAACAAGCATAGATTTCGATTAGTCTTGTTTAAATGTGATTCCATGGAGCGATTGTTGACAGAAAAAGAGGCGACAAAGAAGCGGGCGGAAGAGGAAAAGAAGCGGGCGGAAGAGGAAAAGAAGCGGGCGGATAAGTATGAAATTTTATTAAAAAAACACAACATCTCGATTGATGAGTGAAATTTTTTTCAATTTTGGCCGCGCTGATTGATAATGGAGTTGGAATGGCTTTGGATCCTAAAGAATTGCTCGGTGGCTTGGATCGCGCGTTGGTACATTGGCACCCAAGAATTGATAAAAATAAATGCACGAAATGTATGAATTGTGTCAATTATTGCACGCATTCAGTTTATGAAATTCATAATAATGAGCCTGAAGTGGTGAATATCTTTAACTGTGTGCTTCTTTGTGATAACTGCCGGTCGATTTGCCCGAATTCAGCTTTATCATTTCCGACAACCACGGAATTGTTTAAAGAAGTGAGAGCGATAAGGAAAAAATTAAATGGAAAATAGAAAAATGCGCTTTTGAAATTATGGTTTTGGGACCGTCGAGGAGATTTGCATCATGTACAGACCCGGGATTATGATTAAAATGCCCAAAATGACTAATAGGGAAAAACCATGAGATGGAAGTAATAGACCGATGGCGATTACCGGGATTACTATATATGTGGTGTTGTAGGACGGGACCAAGAGAGATGCATCCGCTTTTCGTGCAAAACCCCATTGGGTGGTGAGAAACGCGGATGTTCCAAGAACCAAGGCGCCTCCTAAATACAGCCACCCGATGAATGTGATCGGAAAGAAACCTTGACCTCCCCCATATTTTTGAGCTACGCCAAAGAAGAACGGACTCATTCCGCCGAATGCACCCGACATGAGGCCGAATGATAGTCCTGTGAGCTTCTTGGTTTTTAATGTAAAATACAAGAGGGGGGCCGCAATTAAATATATAATAATGGTAAAAATGATTAATCCGGAGTAATTAATCGACCCCACGCTGCTTTCTTCATGAAGAATTCCATCGATACCGATCAGTACGGTTCCAAACACAATCAAAATAGATGCAAAATACATCTTGGTGGTGACTTTTTCATGTAATATTTTTGAAGAATATATCATCAAGGCGATAAGGCCTAAGCCGAACATCCCGGTGACGAGTGATGGCGGGCCGAACATCGTTCCGAGGCCATTGAAAATCCCAATGCTGTTGTTAAGAATCACTCCGATGATATAAATGGTGGGTTTTTTAAAATCGCCTTGTGTTTCGGATTTTTGGTTCTTAATTTTTGCACGAATTTGGTCAATGATTTCGATTCCTTGTCGTTGCATGGCTTTTGAGATATGCAAAATTACGGTTCCGATAAGGCCAAAAAGGATGGCAAGGATCGGTGAATACATAATGCAATTAAGGTATTCTTCTAAATAAGGTCTCCCTATTCGGGTTTGTAATACATTTCTTTATTTTTCTGAGGGTTCCGACCAAATTCCCGCATCAAAAAACCGATGGAATGTACCAATGGCATCTGCAATTGTTTTAAATAAAATTTCTTCTTCTTCTGAGATAATTTTATCCTTTCCTTGCGATTGGTTGATCGAAGCGAATTTGAGTATTTTATTCAGCCTAACCCGGATGAAATCGTAGGCTTTGGAACTATATTGTTTGTAAATGTGGACCGGCATCTTTCCTTGATTCGTCAGCTTGAAGAGGAGTTCGAGGTCGCTGTGCATTTGGATGAAGGTATTTTTGTTTAATTTGAGAATATCTTGCGTGGTGGATTCTTGGAACGAGAGCTTTTCGATGAATTTACTATCCAATCCATCTTTCTTTTTAAGGTAGCCGTTTACGACAAGGATTTTTCCAACGAAATATTCCAACTTATATGAATTATTTTCTTTAAAAGGGCCTATTTTTTTTCCGAGGATGGTGAGCACTTCAGTTAGCGGTTTGATGCATTCAAACTCGGCAATGGAAGATTCGTAATTAAATTTCAACCGATTTAATTTTCGCTGCTGTTCCTCGCTCATGTTCCACAAAAAATTAAATCATTTCAAATATTTAAAAGCTTTAGTTGATGAATTATCAAATTAAAGCGAACAGTCAACACAACGAAAAATTTAATCGCTTTCTTATTGAACAACATTATTATTGATGGGTGAAAACAAAGAATGGTGGAATTATTATATTCTGACTTTATTGAGGGATTTAGAAGTTTCTTTGGCATCCCTTTCGTGCTAAATTTTTGGACGGCATTATTAATCATTGTCTTTATCGTACTCTTCTGTGCGGGATATTATATCATAGCATTGCAGGTAAAACTTGTGAAAAAAGAGATCTGGGGGCTTGCAGATCGAATTAAATGTGGGATTTTCGGACTAATTTTTGCTTTTGCGATGTTAATCGTGATTACAATGGCGGTGACCTTTTTCAATTACACCCGCGGGGTTTATCGCAATACCGGGAGTATATTACTCACATCTTTCATGGTATGTTTGTTATTTATCACCCTTTTTCCGCTTGTAGATTTTTTAGCAATGGCTCGAACCCAAGAGGTAACGGCTTTAACACCATTCCAAGAGGTCCTCGAAGTCCATATTATTAATAAATTCAAGGCACCCTTCTCGTATGTTGTAGCATTTCTATTATATGTTGTGATGTTTATAATTCCACCATTCATTCTTATGTCGCTCAATCTCCCGTTCATTTTTGCTTGGACTTCTTGGCAATTGATATTTCCGGTTTCTATTATTACATTCTATGGGGCTAAGGGGTATATGTCGGGATTATGTCAGCAATATTATATGATTCCCAATTTAGGGAAATCGGTATTTCAAGCATACGAGCCCGGCAATCGTATGAGTCGTGAATTTTTCGATGAACCGCTATCTAAGCCGATTGTAGGCTTGATGTTATATCTTTACGTTTACGTTGCGTTTTCGCTGTACCAAACGCTAATGTTTTTCTTTACTCAACGCATGTTAGTCTCTCCAATGTCTTATTCGATTACGGTGTATATTACACTTATTTTTGGAGTTGTGGGGTATTTTTCGAGATTTTGGGGGCGAAAGATAAAATTCCGGTTTATAGATATCCTTTTTGCAGCCTATTTACTTGCTGCTACCGGTATAAACGTATTGGTTAAGTTTTTATTGGTCAATATGGATAAGCTCGCGACGATATTTGTCGAATGGGAAGTTACTGCGGTTATTACGGAGTTTTGGAAATATAACGATGTAGGCCAACCAGTGACAAAAAGTATTTGGTTTGTGCCCGCAGCCGTTATTGAACTCACTGTTCTTGTAATTTTCATTACGTATTATTTTCTTACGAAGAAAAATCCCTACGTGAAAAACATTATCTATTCTCAAATAACCCGCGCGGGAAACTTGTTTTTGGTTGTGGTTGGATTTAATTTGGTCCGCAATAAGGATAAATGGATTAGGGATCATGCGTATGAGACGTTGATTCGGATGTATGATCGATTGCCGGTTCGAAAGGGCGTGATTTTTACCGATGAGAAATATATGGATCCTTTGTTCGATGCGGTAATCGACACGCATTTTTATTCCCAGAAGGTTGGAAAAGAGATTCTTTTTAAATTGATGGTTGAATATCCCGACGCAATGGCGGAGGTCGTTTCCAAACAATTGAGATCTAAGAATCATACCAAAGTGATATGTGTGGGGAAAAGCCTTTTAGAATCCAAATCCGCCATTTTGAAAAAGCTTAGCGAACAAGATATTTATGGGTTATGTAAATCCGAAGATTTAGAAATTCGAAAAATTGGATTGGAATTATTGATTTTAAGGTATCAAAATTATGCTATTTCTCCTTCTATTGATATAATAACTTCTCTTGTTGATGATGTTGATTATGAGATCGGGGCAAAATCCTTAGATTTTCTGGTCAAAATCTCCGAAAAATTGGATGCAGGAATGATTTTCCAAAAATTGGGTCATCGTAATTCGAAAATCAAAACTGCCGCCGCGTTAGCAATTAGTAAAATAGGATTTGATAATCTGGATGCCGGTGTGGTGCCCCAGTTGATGGGAATGATGCAACATCCGGATTCGAGTATTCGTTCAGCAATATTCAATGCATTTTCAAAAATTGGGAATATGAAGCGACTTGGCGTTCCTTTAAAACCGATTTACGATGCGTTATTCGATGAAGAATCTGCAGTTCGAAATGCTGCGGCGAATGCGCTGATCACATACATCAAAGAAGCACCCGAGACATTAAACGTGGATGAACTGGTTCGAATCATGCAGACCAAGCCGAATGAAATAATTGTTTCGGTGCTTGATGTGTTGGGTAATATCGCGTATTTATCCAGAGACAAAATCTTGAATATCATGTTGAAGTATATCAAATCGGAAGATTCGTCGCTTAAGGAAACTGCTTCGAGAAATGTCGTAATAATTGCAAACCAAAAAACGGAAGAGGTAGTTTCAACCCTATTAACGATTCCCGAAGAGAAGACATTCGTGAAAAAAGGGATTATCACACGAACGATTATCGAAATTGGGAAGAACCACCCAAAAGCGGTCGGCCCCGCGATAATTAAAAGGTTAGAGGACCCGAATGAAGAGATCAGAAGAAATTCCACACAAATCCTTTCCGAACTGGTGTCCCTTGATCCAGGATTAATTCGGTTATCTCACATCATAGGCATTTATCAAAAAGAAAAAATGACATCGGTGAAAAGGGAGTTGGCTCGGGTTTTACAAGCCTTAATTCCCCAGAACATCAACGAGATTGAAAAGCATATCGATTTTTTATTCAAATTGCTCATTGAAGAAGAACAGAGTATTAAAGGACAATTTGCATCGCTACTAACGATTATTGCAGAGAAAAATCCGAAAATCATTCCCTTGACCAAACTGATTGAATTAAGTAAATCGAATGACAATAAAATAAAAGAGTCTGCAATTAAAATCATGGGAGTAATCGGCACACAAAATCCGAAAGAATCTATTGCAGTTCTCAAGCAAGCAATGGATGATAAAGATTGGGCTATAAAAACGGCAGCAACAGAATCTTTAGCCAAATTATCAATGAGTGATGCAACATCAGCTCAAGAAGTGCTGGGCGAAATTAAGAAAATGATGAATTCCAAAGAGAAATGGACCAGATTAAAAGCGATTGAAATGATTACAGAGATTGGAGATAAAAAGGCGGAGCACATTCATACACTTTTAAAATTAGAAGAAATTTCAACGATTCTCTTAAATACACAAGAGGATATTGATATCAAGGTTGCCGCAGCCAAAGTATTTGGTGTTCTTGCGCAAAACCAATTTGAAAAAGCCTATCCGACCGTGATAAAACTATTTACAGATAAAAACCAAAAAATCCGGGATGCGATGATAGCAGGGTTGATGCGAACCACAGAAAAGGTGCAACTCAAAGATATATTGCCCATGCTTCTCAAGCATTTCAAAGACGAAGAAGATATGCTCGTTCAGCAATCCATTGCTTTATTCTTAAAACGTGCTGCCAAGTATGAGTCAAAGGACATTAAAGCAAGGATCATTTCCCTTTTGAAGATCCGGTGCGAGATGTCCCAAGATGCGATCATTTGTCAGTGTCTTTCCGAACTTCAGAACTAAAAATTTTTTTGGTGATATTTATGGAGCAAGTAAACAAAGCAAAAAAAAAAAATGATCAAAAAAATGTCTTTGAACTTCAGAAAATCTTTGAATCGGTTTTATCCACCTTTTATCGTGCGCTGATCGTTATAAAGGCGGATGACTATAAGCGTGTGTATGATTATACTGCAGAAATATTAGAAGGATATCTGTTAGAATATTCTCGAACCAATGAATTTTCAATTCCCAAAGTACTTGCCTGCGCCAAAGAGTGGAAAGGCCAAACCCGAAATTCATTGATTCGGGCTCTGCTTTCGATGCAAATAAAATTGGAAAATTTAAAGTTCTCAGCATTGATGGAAGAGAGATTAGATTATTATTCATTTCAAATATTCGATTTCCTTTCCGAGGGAAAAGATGAATTTGATGCTGATGTGATTGCTTTATCTTCAAATTTTTTAGCCGCAGGAGGCGTGATGATAATATTAGTGCCGAACAATTACACCCAAGAATTTTTGCATTATTTTATTTCGAATCTTGAACAATACGAAAATTGCTTTGTGATTGAAACGGAAATGGTTTCAAGCGGACAATTGATTGCTTATGGAAAAGGGTTGTTAAACACACAATTAAAAGAGGATATTGGCACAATTTTAGTTAATTCCTTTGAACCTAAGAAAGTAAATCCGCAATTAAAACCCTATATCGCAAAAAGAAAATTTTCCGGTCTTTCAAAGGTTAATGCATCCCAATTCAATGAAATCATCAAGATGCAAGGAAACACATTGACTGAAGATGAATATATCAATACATTAGCCTTGACTGACGAACAAATAGAATTTTTGGATATTATTTTTCCTTTCATGAGTCCCTATAAACTTCCGGATAAAAAGCTTGAAGAATTGGTGGCTGACAAAAAAATTATATTCTTATATGGCGCGTATGGAACGGGAAAATCCACCGCTGTCGCGCTTTACCTTTTTCGCTTAACGTTAGAAAAAGAAAACAATACTTTAAAAGATGTAGTAATCACATCAACGAAAATCAATCATATTCAAACGATATTTAAGAAACTTGAGTCGTTCTTGAATGAAAAACAGATGAAATATAAATTGAGAAAGGACTCTTCGGGTATTATTTTTGAGATTAAAACCGCTACAATGAAAATAGAATATGTAAAATGCGAACATCTTGTCAATATTAAAGAAAACAAAGCCGATATGATTATTATTGATGAAGCGGGATATATTCCAATCAAAGACATTGAATCAATGATACTTAGTTCCGATAGAATCATTATTTTAAACACAAATAATGGATATCGAAGCACCGGAAACGTGCTTCAACATAAATTGTACAATCGAATTTATTCATTGGCAGAGGAGCATAACTGGTTGGTCAAGGAATTGTTATTCAATTTGTGTTCATTATATCATCAAAAAGATCCATTGGAGTTCTTTTTCAATCGTGTGTTTTTCTTTGAGAACATTTGCCCGGTCACAGACAAGACCGAATTCGATGAGGATGAATTCTTTCTCGTTCCGCACGAGAGCAAAGATATCATCACAGATTCCAAACCATTTTTTGAACTTTATGGGATTTTAAACAATAGTTTTTACATTAATTCGGTAAAACTTCTTCAAAGATCGATTGAAGATCGCAGGATCCGGTTATTTTCATTGTATGAAAGTCCGAAAAAAGAAATAATGCTTGCGGGGATTATTACGGAATATCAAGGCGGCGCGGTCGATCAGAATTACCATTATGATTGTATTCAAATAGATCAAGAAATCGATGATATACCGAACACTTTAAGCACACACTATTTAGACAACAATTTTAAAAAGATGAGAAGTGTGAAAATCTTAAGGTTTGCGAAAAATCCGATGATACAAAATGATTTTATCGGTTCTAAATTCATCAGTTTAATAGTCCAATATTTCGAGAATGAAAAAATTGATTATATCAGCGCTTCCTATAATAGCTCACCCGGTCTCATCAGATTTTGGATACGGAACGATTTTATTCCGATTCATATTTTTTTGGAAAAAGAGGGCCTCTGGGATTTTCGCGTTATTCAAGTCCATCCGCTTAATGATGATAACGTGGGATTATTTACGATAAATAATATTCGATTTCGAAAAAAAGTCTTATTTTGGCTGAGAGATGAATTAAAAACGATTAATCCACTTTCCGCGTTTCTTTTATTCACAATTCCAATCACTTATTCAAATAAAACCAATCAAAGCAATTTATCCGATTTTGCGCTGAAAAGATTAATGTATTACTTTGATAAAAAAATGGAATATCGATATGTATCAGATGCCATAAACGAACTTGTTGAAGAGGCCCTCGTTTATCAGAATATTCCGGATGTTGATTTAACCACACAACAAAAGATGCTGATTTTAATGAAAATCCAAGGTTTATCGGACACGGAAATCGGTCAAACCCTCTCGTTAAATCAAAATGATATTTTTAAGCAATATTATTCCGCCATTAAAGCAATCTACGAAGATATATTGATGAAAAAGCGGTTAAAATGAAATTTATGAACCTTTTAAATGAAGGGAGAAATATATTTTTTGATTTATCGCATCTTGAACCGACCTTATTAATTTTTTATAATTTATCTAAAAATATATAAATGTTATAGACGTTTATATTTACGCATAGAGATTTAGCTCTGATCGGAACAAATAATTTCTTGTGTTCACCTTTTTAAGCGAATATAAAAGCGGGTTTTTTGTAAATTCAAAAATTCTTTTAGGTGCAAATGATTTTATTGCATCGAAAACAATGGAAGTCATGGAGAATTGGCACGAAAAGTATAAACCTAAAGAAATTAAACCCGAATGGTTGCCTCGAATTATCAAAGCGGGATCTCGAGTATTTATCGGAAGTGGATGTTCCGAACCCGTGATTTTAACAGAACAATTGATTCAAAACAAATATCGATTTGCAGACTGCCACTTCATTCACTTTCTGACACTCTCCGATAACAAATTTTTTGATGATCGCGAACCCACATTATTCCGACATCACGCGCTTTTCATCGGAGAAAAGCTTAGGGATGCAGTCAACGAGGGGAAAGCGGATTATATTCCTATTTCTCTTTCGGATATTCCTAAACTCATGAGATCCGGAAGATTAAGAGTTGATGTAGCGCTTATTCAAGTAACACCCCCCGACCGATTTGGTTTTTGCTCGCTGGGTATCAATGTTGATATTAATAAAACCGCAGCAGAGGTTGCAAAAATTGTTATCGCGCAGATAAATCCAAACATGCCACGAACCTCGGGAGACTCTTTTATCAAAATTGATAATATCCATTATTTTGTGTATCATGAATCCCCGCTTATTGAATTTACTTACCCAGAAATAGATAATATATCTGATAGAATCGGTAAATATATTGCAAGAATCATTGAAAATGGATCCACAATCCAATTCGGAATCGGCACCATTCCTAATGCCGTATTAAAACATCTAAAAACAAAAAAGAATCTGGCGGTATATTCCGAGGTCTTGTCCGATTCTGTTATCGATCTTATTGAAAGCGGAGTGGTAACTTGCTCAAAAAATGTTTATCCACACATTATGACCTCATTTGTCATGGGAACAAAGAGATTATATGAATTTGTGAATAATAATCCATTTATTGAGTTTCACCCCACCGAATTTATCAACTCAGTATTCAATATTGCCCGAAATAAAAAACAAGTATCAATTAACGCCGCCCTTTCTGTATCTATAACGGGCCAAGTGAATTCGGACTCGATCGGATATACATTTTATTCGGGAGTGGGTGGACAAGCGGATTTCACCAGAGGGGCCGCATTAACTGAAGGCGGCAAGCCGATAATTTGCTTACCAAGCACCAATCGCGATGAAACAAAATCAAGAATCGTAGCGGTACTTGATCCCGGTGCCGGTGTCACTATAACGAGAAGTGATGTTCATTATGTAGTCACAGAATGGGGAGTCGCCCATTTGCACGGAAAATCTATCAGAGAACGGGTTATTCAAATGATCGGTATAGCGCATCCCAAGTTCAGAAAAGAATTATTGGATGAAGCAAAGAGAATGAAATATGTATACCAAGATCAGATATTGCCCACCACTAAAGATGGAGTCGTGGTTATCTACCCGGAAGGGTTTGAATGGAATTATGAAACAAAATCTTTGGGTTCAGTCTTCTTTAGACCCGTGAAACCTGAAGATGAACGATTATTGCAAGAGATGTATTACTCACTTGAAGATCAAGACCGAATCTTGCGATTTTTTGCCCCTAAAACCTCTTTTCCACACAAAGAAACACAACCCTCAGTGGCAGTGGACTATGATTCAACATTTGTAATTGTGGGTATTGTAGGGGATGAAGATAATCAACGTATCATTGCAACGGGGTCATATTATTTGAATCGCTCGGTCAACTTAGCGGAAATCGCATTCACGGTGACGAAAGATTATAGAAATCAAGGATTAACACGACATATGCTTTTAAAATTAATAGAAATTGCAAAAGAGAAAGGGGTTGCAGGTTTCATGGGAGAAGTGCTCATGAGAAACGATCCGATGATGCATATTCTAAAATCCATTCCCTATCAAATAAAATTTGAAGGGGTTGGTGACTCTTTTGAATTCGTGTTTAAATTTTCCGATGAAAAGAAACTTCCGCAAAAAACCGAACCCATATCTCAATAACAACCATTTTTTCAACCCAATTATATTGATCGGACATAGCGTGAACATATTATGGAAATTCCGGAAAATATCGACTCGTTCTATAAGAACTATAAAAATGAAGGGTTATCTGACCGATTAAGAAATGAATTCGTTAAGATCGTTTACGATGTTCATGAAAAATACTTCAGAAATTTTCCGTGGCGCTTTTCGGAAAATCCTTATCATGTTTTTGTGTCCGAATTCATGCTTCAGCAAACCCAAGCGGAACGCGTTATTGAAAAATTCAATCAGTTCATTCAAAGATTTCCGGATTTTAAATCATTAGCCGATTCGGAACAAAATGATGTTTTGAAGGAATGGCATGGGCTGGGGTATAATAGAAGGGCGATCTGGCTAAGAGATGCTGCTAAACGAATTGTAGAAGAATATTCAGGTCAACTTCCTGAAGATCCTCAAATTTTAGAATGCGTTAAAGGGATCGGCCATGCAACCGCTCGGGAAATGGCCATATTTGCCTACAATAAAAAATTCTATCCATTTATCGAAACAAATATCCGCAGAGCATATATTTACATGTTTTTTAGAGAAGAAGAAAAGATTCCGGATAAAAAAATTCTCGAGTTCATCGATAAAACAGCAGATCAAAATAATCCAAGAAAATGGGGCTACGCTATCATGGATTTCGGCGTATTCTTAAAAAAATGTTTCCCAAAAGACAATCCAAACAAAAAAAGCAAAGATTATAAAGTGCAATCAAAATTTATCGGCTCGAATCGGCAAATCCGAGGTATTATCTTAAAGATCATGCTCGATAAAAAAGAAATGCCAAAAATCCAATTGGTGGAGCGCACATTGAAGGAACGATTTTCAATCGTAAAAAATCTGGAAGATTTCGCAAAAGGAAAACAAAGAGAACAAGAGCTCAAAGAACAAATCGTTAAGAATATCGAAACGCTTATCCAGGAAAAATTCATTATAGAACTTGAAGGAAAAGTATTATTAATTTAACCGACACAATACGTTTAATGATATTTCAATCCGAATTTAATTATACACTTGGGGTTCTATGCGCACTCGGATCGGGAATTGTTAACAATATCGCTTTGGTGATGCAGAAATCGGTGGTTAATAGATCAGACAAAAGCGTTTCACTTGCTAAATCTCTCACCCGAAGCCCAATGTGGATCGGATCCATTTTTCTTCAGAATGGATTGAGCACGATCTTATTTATCATAGCGCAGATTAACGTGGGCCCAGCGATCATTCCGGGATTACAAGCAATCGGGCTTATATTATTGGCAATCGCGGCTTCGAAAATTCTTAAAGAAAAATTGGCAATAACAGACTATTTGGGCATAATATTAATGATTATCGCCATAACGTTGCTTGGATTGAGCCGGATTTCCATCGATATTGGAAATTACAATATTTTGGCCGATGATTATCTAACACGCTTGGCAATTTTTACCACAGTTCAGATAATTCTCTTTTTAGTGCTGTATACCATAAAATCAAAGATTACAAAAGCAACGGGCATTAGTATGGCCCTATCAAGCGGATTACTATACACATTCGTGAATATTTGGATTTCCATGATGATAAAAACGTTTCATGTGCTTGGAGGAACGGGTTCCGGCTTGGAACTGCTGATATTTATCATTGCTTGCGTTATGCTTACCATAAGCAATTTGTTTGCGATAGCATCGATGCAAAAAGCGTTTCAATTCATTGATGCAAGCAAAGCCATCCCGTATCAACAGATTCCCGTACAAATCGTGCCGATTTTTGTATTCTTCTATCTGTTTAATCAATCTGCCACTTCGGTAACAATGATAATCTTATTAATCGGAGCGGTTGGGTTAATTATTACGAGCACAACATTATTATCGAAGCGACAAGCGCAAATCGAGGCGATCAAAATTCAAAATCAATCAACTCAACAATGAAAAGCCTTTCCAAGAATACATTAACGTTAAAAACATTATTAAAAAAATTAACACATGATTTCAAGAAAATGAATTCAAGTAAAGATTAGGTGAGTCGATATAACGGTTCCGGCAATACTTTTTTTTTATCTGCATCTTCTTATTCCTCAAGCAACTTCTATCCATATGGAATTCGAGCCCGATGATCGCAAGCGAATTTTTCGTTCCTTGTGTTTGTACCATTACATGAATGATTCCATTGCATTTCTAATTCCAACGCTATTGGCCACCTTCTATACGATTTTCGGCCTTTCATGGGAACATGTTCTGCTTATTTTATCTTATAACGCCCTTTTAACGGTCATCTTTCAAATTATTAACGGGTTTGCTGCAGATAAAGGATTTGCGAAAACCTTGTATATTATTGGATTTTTTCTTGTGGTGTTTTCAACCTTGTTGATTCTATTCTCAACGGATTATATATCATTATTTATTTTCGTATTAATATCCGGTATCGCATTAGGGTTTCAACACACCCTTGGATATAATCTTACGGCAAAACTATTTATTGAACCAAAAGTGAGAAGTGAGAGACTTGCGGTGCAAGGGTCATGGGGAGATACCGGCAAGATGTCCGCAGTATTTTTTACCGCATTCATGTTTTTACTTTTTCCGAGTAAATGGGAATACATAATCGCTATATGGGTAATTTATTTACTTTCAGGGTTCATATATGCAATGTATTTAATAAAACCATACAAATTCGAGAAAATTGTGGACGATAACATCCGATTCTCCAAAAAACATTTGAACGGGATTTTGAAAATCGAAAACAATAATGGAAAAGAACATCTCATCGGATCTATCGTTCAAGGAAATACCGCAAAATTCAGAATTGTAATATTGTTTCTGATGAATATCATCAACGGCGGAATATTTGATCTAACGGCAAAAGTAATGCCGATGTACCTCAAAAATATGAGTATAGGGATTATAGCCCAATATCCGGAATTTTGGTTCGGGCTTTTCATGATCTTCAGCATATTCGGTGCACGAAGTTCTGGAAAAGGTGTAAATAAATTTGGGTTTTCAAAATGGCTTCAAATTATAATGACTGCAATGGCCATAAATACCGGTCTCTTTCTGTTCATAATCGGAAGAAGCGAAATATTTACAATTTTGATGCTGATCATTTATCCTTTATCCATATTTCCGCTTTATACAATGATCTTGGGTGAATTTTCAAAAGTTATACCCGCAGAAAAAATCGGAAAGGCTTATGGAATCTTCTTGGGAGTTGGATGGTCGGGAGGATTCATCTGCACGAGAATCGCCGCTCAGTTCGTATCGCAGACCGGCCCCATCATCAATTTCATAATTGTGTTTATCTTGATCGGAATTATTTCGCTCTTGAACTTGGGTTCCTATAAAAAATTTTAATGATATGATAAAAAAAGAATTTTTCAGACTTTTTTACTCTATCGTCACAAGTTTCGCACCGGAGAATGGATCCGGACACACATAGGGAACTTCCACTTCAAGAACTCCATTCTCATACTTAGCTTTGGCTTTTTCGGGATCCGCATCGCAAGAAAATACATATTCATTTACATATTCGGTTTTATCGTTTAATTTGGCCCGTAATCGCAATCCTTCTTTTATAATGTGTAAATGGATGTTTTCCTTTTTAACTCCCGGAATCTCATATACAAGACGATAGTGATCTTGGCCTTCGCCTTCGCAATCGCATCCACAGTCGATACATGGAGATACCCAAATCTGCTTTCGTACCTCTTCTACACTCATTTTAATCCCTCCATAGTTTTTCTAGCATAAGAAACTCAGACGTTATAAACGTTCGGGTTTATTTTCAAAAAGATCAAACTCAAATCGCTTAAACTTTCAAACTATTATCATCACATTTTTGAATAAAAACATCTTAAAAATTATCGAATTAAAATCCGAATCAATTCTCATTTTTTTCTTTATAGTTAATTTAACGTTTTAATTTAAGGGAGAAACTAAAATGAGCGATGGTTTAGAATTTATTGACTTTCGTAAATATTTTACAAAAGATCCCGTATCTATACTATAGGGTAAATACGGGATCTCCGAAACCCATGGAGGAAAAAATTTTCTTGATTGTGTTAACACACAAAAACAGCATATTAATCGAAATAATCTACGCATGGAACAAAAAATACAATATTATGAATAACAAATCATTCGGAAACATGTAACAAAACAGCAAAAAAAACGCTGAAAAAAATACATCCTCTGAAAATTCCGCAGAGATATTCTGCGGGAACTGCCCATCCCTTATCAAATTTTTTTACATGTAAACAGAATACCTCGAAGAACGAAATCAAAAATAAAAGAAAGGTAAAAAATGATGCAATTCAAAAAGATTCTTAAACAACATTCATCGGTTTCCCGTGATGCGTTGGAATATCTTGAGATCCGCATTCGATACCCAACCCACCTTCTTCTTTTGGAAGATTCATCCAGCAGACCAATTTATTCCCGCGTGGAATCATATCTCTCCCACAATGCTTGGGCAATGGTGCTTCATGCCCGCATTCTTTACATTTTAATTTTCCGGCCATTTCTTCATCACCTTTTTGTTTTATATCAATTCCCATTCCGATTTCCGTTTCCCTTCCAATTCCCATACCAATTTCATTTCCCATGTTCATTTCCGGCCCATGCCCATTCCCATCGGTCGATGATTTTCCTACAACTTCCTTTTCTGCTGCTGTTTCTTCACGCTTTTGTATATCGGGCTCGCCAAGTTGCTTTATCTCTTCTTTAATTTTACTCAAATCAAATCGCTTGAGCATTAGAGCAGAGAGAACAACAGACACTGAAGAGAATGCCATGGCTAAAGATGCTAACCCGGGAGGAAGGAAAAACCCGAGATAGGCATAGAAGAGCCCGGCGGCAAAAGGAATTCCTATCAGATTATATATGAAGGCCCAGAACAGATTCTGTTTCATTTTCTGATAGGTCTTTTTCGACAATTGAATCGAGCCGATTAACGAGGTCAGATCTCCTTGGATAAGCACTATGTCTGCTGATTCGATGGCAATATCGGTTCCGGTCCCTATGGCGATTCCAACATCCGCTTGGGTTAAGGCCGGTGCATCGTTTATTCCATCGCCCACCATAGCCACAACCGCCTTCGGGGTCTTTTGCAATTCTTCAATTTTGAGCAGTTTTTGGGACGGAAGTACCTCTGCAAAATAATGTTCAATGCCGAGTTGATGTGCAATCGAGCTTGCTGTTCGTTCATGGTCGCCGGTTATCATATACGGCTGAATCTTCATCTTTTTCAATCTTTGGATGACTTCTTTTGCAAACGGCTTAATCATATCAGCAATTGCAAATAATCCTAAGGCCTGATTGTCCATTAAGGCAATGATAACGGTGTAGCCTTTGGATTGAAGATCTTGAATGGAAGATTGAACCATCCCGAGACTTATTCCGAGTTCTTCGGCTTTTGCCGGTTTCCCAACGAAAATTTCATGTCCGTCTATGATTCCTTTGACTCCCGAACCGGGTGTATTCTCAAATTGCTCGGTTTTCCCGAATTGAAGTGATCTCGACTCGGCAAATTGAACGATCGCTTGTCCCAACGGATGCTCCGAATTCTTTTCCAGAGTCGCCGCGTAGTAAAGCAGATCATGCTCCGTAAACGCTCCGAATGGTATAACTTTTATTACTTGGGGCTTTCCAACCGTGAGTGTCCCGGTTTTATCGAAAGCGATAATGTTGGTTTTATGGATGGACTCCAAACTTTCTCCACCTTTGATTAAGACTCCGCCTTTGGCACCTTGGCCCGTACCTACCATAACGGCTGTGGGTATTGCCAATCCAAGCGCGCAAGGACAAGAAATCACAACCACACTGGTGAAATTCAATAACGACATTTCAAAGCCGATCTGTTCAATGAAGTACCAATATCCAAAGGTCAGCAAGGCGATGGATATAACCAAAGGAACGAAGATAGTACCGATTTTATCCGCCAACAGCTGTAGGGGTGGCTTTTCGCTTTGCGCCGCTCTCACCATTTCGATTATTCGGGCTAATACAGTATCACTGCCGATTTTATCAACTCTAACCTTAATGATTCCGTTTTGATTGATTGTACCGCCGATAACGATATCCCCGGGTTTCTTTTTCACCGAAATCGGTTCTCCCGTGATCATTGACTCATCAATTCGGGTTAACCCTTCTATAATCGTGCCATCCACGGGCACCTTCTCACCGGGTTTCACAATCACAATATCGTTCATTTCCACGAGATCAATATCCAATTCGATTTCTTTCCCTTCTCTCTCTACCCGGGCACTCGAAGCCCCCATCTGAATTAATTTTGTGAGAGCTTCAGAAGTGCGCCCTTTCGCCAAGGATTCAAGATACTTCCCCAGAAGAATAAACGAAAGAATGAGAACGGATTCTCCGAAAAAGGTATGGCCCGAATGCATATCTCCCCAAAAGGTAATGTAGGTGCTATATAGATATGCTGTGGCGGAGCCCAAAGAAATCAGAACATCCATGTTTGCGGCTTTGTTTTTCAGAGATTTGAATGCGCTTTTGTAAAAGAAAGAACCAACGAAAATCTGGATGATTGTGGTGAGCCCGAAAAGTAAATAATTCCACGCTTGCATATTTGCATGGAACAGCATGGTGTACATCATCAATTCGGAAATTAAAACGACCGGAACGCTGAGAACCACGCTAACCCAAAGCAGTTTCTTTCTGTAATCAACCTCTTGTTTCTGAATCAAATGCTCTTGTTCGATAACACTTTGTGATTTCTGCCCTTCAAGCCCTAAGGACCGAACTGTTTTGATGATCTCCGTTTCCGAAATCTCTCCCGAATTGAATTGAATATACAATTCATTTTTTTCAGTATTATATTGTAAAGAATAAAATCCCGGAATCGTGGAAAGTTTCGATTTAACCTCCGAAATCATAGATTCGGAAAGTTGTGGAGGAGAACTGATTTTAAATGTCGTTTTTGAAAGATACGCTTTATATCCAATATCGGAAATTTTGCCGAGGATTGTATCGATGCTTGTTTGATTGCTTTCTAACTCGATATAGCCGCTCTCGGTTGGCAATATTACATTGGCTTTTCGTACTCCCGGAAGCTCTTGAAGGGTCGTGGTTATTTTAAGGGCACAGTTAGCGCAAGTCATTCCCGCGATATTTAAGTTCACTTTCTTTACCGGTTTCTCTTTATCTGTTTCTCTTACGCTTCTAGTTTCTGACAAATCGCTCACCTATATATAATATAAATTATTTGAGTATATACTTTCGGCTTTCAAATCTAAAGCAAATTAAAGCATAGTGTTTCTGATAAAAAGCGATTCTTGAAAAAGCATTTAAGTGCATCGCGCAAATTAGCTTTGATTGAAGGCGTTTTTTGTATTGGATTAAGGTGTCCAGTTTTGCAGTTTTCAATCGTTGAGGGTGAGATAATGTCAGAGAAAAAGGAGCAAGCAATGGAAACAACCGAAAAGCCCAATGAAAATAAGGAATATCGCGAATATCTTTGGCAAGAGCCGGGATTTCATCGCACTTTGGGTTCTGTTTGGTTCCAATATTTACCGTATGTATATATAGCATTTACTTCGATCTTTTATTTGATCGTGGTGCTCCCGGTGTTTCTCCCACCCGAAACTATGGGTGCGGACACTGTTTTCAAGTCGCTTCTCGGCTTTATTTTAGCGCTTGCGCAAGTCGGAATCGGAGATGCTATACAGCGTTTTGTGTCCGAAAAACGCATTTCGCAGCCAAAATACACCATCCATTATATCCAATTTTTCATTTGGTTCCGGTTATTTTCGTCAATGATCATTATTACGGCAGTCTCGATCTGGGTGTTCACATTTCTTCGCTATTTTGTGCCGTTGAATTACAGCATGTGGTTCTTTTTGTGGTATATCTTTTTGGAATGGCCCGGGTTCTGGCAAGCCTATATGAGCGCAATGCAAGGATACCAACAATTCAATAAAACGAATTACATCAATATCGCGGTTATGGTAGTTAGTTTTTTAAGTGGGTATTCGATGGTCAATCTTTTCAAATATATTTTCTCCTTTTTTCCTCAATTCGGAGAAGGATTTGGAAATCTCTTCGGCTTCGTTGTATCTCTTTATCTCAACAATATTTTTATGTTTGTCGCTTCAGCATACGCATTTAAATCGATTCTTAAAAATATTAACCCCGAATGGTCTATCGGGAAAACTTTCAAACCCGAATTTCCAAGAGAGATATTCATCGAATGTGTAAAATTCGGAGCACAAAGCATGTCTGCCACGTTTTTGGATACTGGGTTTCGAATGATCATAACATATCTCGCCATATTATGGCTTCCCAACTATGGAACCATTTTCGGATTGTTCACATCGATAGTTCCCGTTGTTGCATTGGTTTCCGTGGACATTCCGATTACCGCAATAGTGAGTGAAGCATATAACAATAACAAAAAGGATCTTACAGAATATTATTTGGGTCATGGGTTGAAATATTGTGGAATGTTCGCATCCATTTTTGGATCGGTGCTCTTAGCACTTGGCCCCATTTTCATTTATTTAGCGGGGCCATATGCCCTCGCCGCCGAATATCTGCCATACATCATCACGGGAAGAATGATTTGGGCGTTCGGAAAGATGCTCGATGATGCAACAAACGGATGCAACCACCCATTTTATCGGGTGTATTACTATTTCATGGAAAATGCTTGCCGCTTAACGCTTATGGCTGTGTTAATTTTAGGATTGAAAATGGGATGGATCGGGTATCTGCTCGCAGAAATTTGTGGGTATTTTATAAAAGCAGTAGGAGGTTGGCTGATCTTTCGATACAAAATTATGAATCCGTATATCTCTTGGATGCAAAGCATCATTTTACCCGCTATCACGGGCATCGCTCATTACTGGGTAATACGAGCAATTATCACTTTGCTTTTTGATCCGATCTCTTCCATATTGGGAAATTTGGTAACAATTGGAATTTTTATCATTTTATTTTATTTGATAACTCCTATTTACGTTTGGTGGCCCATCTACACGCTTTTAGGCGGTTGGGACCCCGTAGGATTGGATATTATGGAAGAAGCCACCGAAATCTCCGATTTATCCAAACCTATTGCCCGGCAGTTCAATAAAATTACCCAAATACTTGCACGAAAGTCGCCATTTTATAATCATTTCAGAATTCATTTTAGAAGCGCACAATACGAACTTGATGAATTGAGGGTTATGATGGGCCGGGATCCCAAACACAGCCTTCATGTCTTTGACTATC
>CAZUTM010000063.1:10285-23669 GCA_964623665.1 uncultured archaeon | reverse complement strand
GATTTTTGGGTTTTTAGTTTTTCGATTTATTTTCCTATATGTTTGTAAACCCTCATCCTTGATTTGACAGCCCGCAGTCGTAATCCGTTTCAAATCAAACTCTTTTTGCGCATCGTATACTTCTCCGGAACGAACACAATTAAATTGAATCGGTCCATCTTTCGACATCAACCACTTTTCATCGGAATTTATAAGTTCGGTTTGCCCATCTTCATATTCCAATTCCAATTCGCAAAGCAAACGCGGCGGTGCAGTCCACGGCGCATCTTCGAATCCGAATAAATCGGGAGTACCCATCCAATACCATCCGCCACCCAACACCACCAACAAACTCAAACCATTGTTCTCAATATAATTCGAGATGTCTACGGTTGAATAATAGATCGATTTCGTATATTCGCTTACGGGCGGATCCAACACATATCCATCGAATTTTTTTCCATTCAAATAAAGAATATTATAGCCCAAGCCAGCAATTCTGAGAATAGCAGAGTTTACCTTTCGGGGAACGATAATTTCTCTTCTTAAATATACTCCATAAGCGTATTGGTTCTCGAACCCTTTCTGTGCATCCGGATGTTCTCTTCTCGCCGCCGCTTTGATCCATTCTGGACAATCTTTCAATTCGGTCGCTATCGGAAACCGGTCTTCATAAGAAACCTTGAGATCTTCACCAATCCATTTTGCATTCCAATCTTCGGGGAAAACCGCCATCCGAAACCAACTCGGCTCACTCCACGAAAGTTCTTTTCCGGATTCATCCCAAACCTTTACCTTCCAAAAATATTTCTTGCGGGATCTCAATTCCGCACCATCAAACCGAATCAAATGAGACCGATTCGATTGAATAACGCCAGAATCCCATACTCCGCCGCGATTCTCATTGAGGTCTTTAATAGAATCGGAGATAATCACGCGATAAGCAGATTGTCGTTTATTGTGCTCATTTTTCTCGGACTCAAAAAGCCAACTGAACCGGGGTTTTCGAACATCGATTGCAAGCGGCGTTTCAAGCCCCTCGCAAAGCAATTTAGATACTTTCACACACAATAATAGCCGCCAATCAATAAAAACCATTTTCACCAGGAAAGAATAAAAATAATCTGAGAATATTTGCGATCCGGTATGGATAAACCAAGATTGCCCGTAGGTTCCAAAATGCCCCTGTTTCAATCATCGAAAATAATGAATTTAAACATGCAAAAAATAGACCGAAAAAAAGTTTCGATGGATCGAATTATCCACGTTCTGATTTCAGCGTGAATATTCTTTGGGAATGCCCATTTCCCTTCTTTTTTTTATATTTACCACAATCCTTTCTTGAACGCATCCAGAATGTCTTTTGCTTTCTTATTGTTCGATTCCAAAACCAATTTAAATTCATCAAATTGCCCCATCAGTCCGGCCCAGTTCAGAATCGATTCTTTCGAGTATTTTTCTTCAAATGCCTTTTTTATAAGATCAAGCCGCTTGTTCAATTCTTCTTCTTTCGAGATTTTTCCTTTTGTTGGGTATATTAACACGTACATGATTTTATAGTCGAGGTTCTTTTTGATAAAGACCACATGTTTTCCGAAATTAAAGCTTGTAATGTCTTGCCCGCTCGAAACCTTGATAAACTGAAGAATAGCGGTGAGTGTCGATGCCATGAGAAGCTTCTGATTCATATCTTTCTCGTTTTCGCCGAAGGAATATTCAAATATGGTTTGCCCACTTTCCGTGATGATATAGAGCTCCTCATGGTCACCTTGCGCCATACATAATGGTTAGAATCTCGGCTTATAAATTTTATGAGATATTTGAATTGCGGATAATTTTATTAATAAATGTTCGGAGAGATTTTCTATATTTCATTTTCACCTTCGAAAAATCGACCAAAATTTTGTTTGTTTTTTCATGGTCAATTCCAATGAATTTCTAAAGAAAGCATGCAATATTACAAAGCGGTAGCGGTAAAGTGAAAATGAGAAATAAAAAAGAAAAGGAGAGATTTGTTTTACAACAATTATTTTATTTCTTATCTTTCAGCATCTTCTTAAGACCCTCATGAGCCATTTCCATCATTCCAAGTGAAACGCCCAATTCTTGAAGGTTGTTCTCTTTTGCATATTTCTTTAAGTCCCATTCTCCTTTCATGCATGCATCATATGCTTGTCTGAAGGCTTTTGCACCTGCTGTAGCCCCCATCGGGTGTGCATGAATTCCTCCACCGGTTCCGATACCGATGTTTGGACCGAGATCCTTTACCAAATTCGGGATGTGCTGCGTTTGAATTCCACCAGAGGGGAAAGGTAAACACGCCTTCATTTTGTGATCATATCCAAGAGGCATCGTAATTGCGCGAACGAGCGATAGATATCTGTCAACGATAAACGGAGCTTTGGCATATGGCGCCGGCACCAAGGGAATATCAACTCCGAGCATCCTCGGGAAAATACCCATAACCAAATCAGAAGAAATACCCGACAAAGGCGATACATAGTATGAACCCGCACCATCGGTGTGACCTAACATCGGAAGTTTACCTTTATCGGTCAGCGGCTTAATGGTTGCCCAACCCGCATTGATATAATTTAACATCACACCATTTCCACCAAGGGACACAATCTTATCGTATAACTCCAACATTCTATCCATTCGGTCAGAAAGGTTCACGGTATAAATGGTTTCTTCTCCGGTTTGTTCTTTCTTCTTATCACGCATTTCCATATACATCGGTAACCGCTCTTCGAGACAATTTCCCATTTGCGGGCAGTCCATAATCATTTCATCATCTTTAATAATATCGACTCCACCGATGGCGGCTTCCCAGAATAATTTTTTACCGACTTCTTTGGTGTAGCCCGTTTTCGGTTTGATCATGTTGATTGTGAGCGGTCTGGTCTTTGGATCCGGTGCAAGCGGGATTTTTAGATATTTATAGATCCCTTCTAAACCGAATGTAGGCCCCTTAAATCTGTTCATATATTCCTTTCCGAATCTTACATTCACAAGCCGAATCGGTCCGAGCATCGAAATATTACCGTAGATCGAAGTCAATACGCTTGTAAAATTATCTTCATGGAATAAATCGACCGGAAATCCGATCGTCATCAAATACGGCACCAATTGTTGGCCGAATTGGTTAACCATACTGTCTCGAACTTTGCGTTCCGGTCTTTGCACTTCATATTGCGGAATTTCAACCACCGAAAGAACCTTACCGATGAAACGCTTTCGCACTTCAGGAGTTTCCTCCGGAACGTGAGTCCAAGTACCGATCGATTGCTCTTCTGCAATAACTTTTGCGATGTTTACTTGTTGGCCTTCATAATCCAACGGCAGACAGCATACATACGTACATACTATATATTTGTCAATGTCAATACCGTCGATTAAGGCTTCGGCCCAAGTCCCCATATCTTCTGTTTTACCCATAATTTTTCACCAAAAGGGAACAAATAACTTGCCCTATTCCTATTATTTCATTTCTGGTTTAAAAGAAATTTTCCTTTGATTTCTGTATGAAATGCCTATTTCTATACGAAAAGTTTAAATATTATGTTTCAATTTATTATTAATTTATATATAATAACATATAAAATTCACCTTAAACAATGATCAAAAAGTTTTTGTTCATTCTCCATTTTTCATAGTCGTATGCTCACCCGTTCATTAGAAGAAATCAATAATAAGATAGAGGAAGGGAAGGCGGTGATTCTTACCGCTTCAGAATTATGCCAATTGACAAAGCAAGGAAAAGAACTTCGATTTGAAGATGTGGATGTTGTTACGACGGCAACCAAAGGGTTGATGAGCGGTACCTCATGCATCATGGCGTTCCGAATCTCCGAACCGAAAAAATTCAAGAAGGTAAAAACGCTTAAAATGAACGGGATTAACTGCTACGTGGGCCCATGTCCGAATGAAACCATTGGATTAGTCGATTTGATTATCTATGCCACCGATAAAAGCGAAGAGAATCCGAATTATGGCGCTGGCCATCTTCTTAGAGAATTGGTGGAGAAAAAACCGGTCCATGTGATCGCCGAGACCGTTGAAGGGATGATCATCGAGAAAGATATTACAATCGATGATATTTATTTTGCAGAAATGCTGGGGATCAGACATGGGTTTCGCAATTACAATGCATTCACGAATCCGGGAAAAAACCGATTGAAATCGATATTTACGGTCATGGGCATGCACGGCGACTATCAAGAATTGAGCTTTTGCGGATGCGGAGCCGTAAATCCGTTTGAAAATGATGTGGAAATGGAGATTATAGGAATCGGAACGCCAATTTTGTTGAACGGAGCCCCAGGATTTATTATCGGATCCGGCACACGGGCTTCCCCAAATCGGCCGAATATGATGACCAAAGCCTCACTGTTTGATATGATCCCCGAATTCATGGGCGGCTTTAAAACTTCGGAAGGACCCGAGGTCATCTGTTCCATCGCGGTTCCGATTCCGATCCTCAACGAGAAGATCTTCAATAATTTGAAACGCACAGATGAGAAAGTGCCGTTAAATGTCGTTGATATTATCGGCAGAAACACTCTTGGAACCGTTGATTACGGTCAAGTCTGGACCGATGACTTGGTTATCGGCTTTACATTTGGAAATTGCGAAAAATGCGAGTTATATAATCATTGCCCAATTGAAATGTATTGCCCAACCGAGGCCTTCAAAGTCATCAAGGGAATTGATAGATCTAAATGTTTTAACTGCGGCACATGTCTTCGGCTGTGCCCGAAAAAGTCATTCACGGGAAATCTCGGACAAGTAAATTTGCATGATAAAATCATACCGGTGAGTTTGAGACAAAGCGATAGGAACGGGGCAATCAAGGCTATGGAAGATCTTAAGCGGAGGATTTTAGATGGACGTTTTAAATTGAACTTGCCGGTTGCAAAACCAAAAATTTATACCGAGAAAGAATGAACTCGGCCGAATTTTAGAATTATGTCTAAGTTATTGTTGAAAAAAGGCAAAAAAGAGCGTTTAATCGACCGAAAAGACATGAACGGTTTTATGATAATATTTTTCACCGGGTTTTAAAATAACAGTATCTCGGTATTGTTCCATATTAATTGCATTGGGCACTTTTTGTGTTTCGAGACAGAGGCCTTGGTGCTTTTGTAAATATTTGCCGTGACACATGACTTTTTGCATGAAATTCCCCGTATAAACTTGAACTCCAGGTTCTGTGGTGAACACTTTCATTTTGATTCCTGTTTTGGACGAATAGACTTCCGCAGCAAATCTCGGGTCCTTCATATAAGGATGGTAATTATTTAATACGAAATTATTATCGATATCGCCGTATGTAGAGAATAATTTCGCGATTTCAACCGGTTCCTTCATATTTAGCCCGACAGCATGAACATCGATCAGTTCACCAGTCGGAATCAGCGTATCATCAACCGGCATAAAAGTATCGGCATCAAGGGTAATAAGATGGTTGTCTATCAATGCCCCATCTATGCCTTCGAGATTCCAATAGGCATGATTGGTAAGATTTACGATCGTGGTTTTATTTGTTTCCGCTTCAAAGATCCAACCCAGTTTCATAGGTGAAATTTCGTAAATGACTTTCGTTTTAAGGGTACCGGGAAAGTTTTCCTCGCCATCCGGGCTCACATATTCGAAGGTGAGTGTCATTTGGTCACCATTCTGCACTTCTTCGATGAGATCCCACCATTTCTTATTAAACCCTTCTTTGCCGCCGTGCAAGCAATGTTTATTATTATTGTTCACGAAAAGAGAATATTCTTGCCCTTCCAAGCTAAATTTTGCATTTGCAATCCGGTTTGCGACTCTGCCCACCACAGCACCCAGATAGCCTCCGCCGGTGACATAATCGGCGGGTGTGGCGTGGTGGAAATTCACTTCAATAACATGGCGGTCTTTCGTCGGCACTTTTACTTTAACTAGCGTAGCACCGAAATTGGAAATGCTCACCTCAAAGCCGTTTTTAAAGGATACCGTGTAAAGCATCGCATCCTTATTCTCGTATTTCGACCACACTTCCTCTTTGAATTCCATATAGTGCAAAATTTTTCTTTCCAAATAAATTGTTTGTGTTATTTACGCAAGCTCGCTAAGAACGTGACAAGCACCGCGATTACGTTTTTGCCGGGTTTTAACGCGTTTAATAAAAGCAATAAAAAATAGTGCGGCTGATTGCGAAAGCGCGGGATTATGCCCGAATCTTTTTCCACAAAACGATTATAAACAAAACGGATACCACACTGCCACCGGCAATCGCCCATCTCAAGGTTCGCTCCAATCTTCTTTCGACGATATAGGGATCTTCAAAATAACGCAAAACTTCGATGCCCTCCGAGCCGGTATAATCCGAAGGTTTTTCTTCAAACCAGACCCGTTGAGTACCGAGAGAATCAACAATAAAGATGAGATCCGCTTTATTCTGTGAGTATCCGCATTTTATCCAAACGGAATATTTATGGCTTGCTTTCATTTCGAAGACCACCCCACAAGAATCGTTCATCAAGGTGAACAGATAGATGGCGGTGGTATTGTCCTCCCAAGTTTCATAATCAATGATATATGCGGTGATATCCACATAATTATAAAAGTATCCGAACCCGATCATCCCAACAAACACCTTTGTGGTAGGTCCTCGATTTTCTAGACGAAAGTAACGATCATATCTTTGAAAAATGTCCGAAACGACCAATCGAGTGGGTGAACTCGCGATTCTATAAAATCCGGGATGTGCGTTTCCGAAAAACGTGATTGTGGTTGTGTCTTCGGCAATTTCACCATCCATAATTTGATATTTTTGTGTGTATTGGAAATCTATGGAGATATCACTGCAAAAGGAAATATCATATGTTGATTCATCCAATTCATCGAAATTATATACACCTACCACATAGACCGTATTTTGCTCGCATGTAATGGTCACAGAACTTCGATTGGAGGAATCGGATACATTTGTGGTTAAATGAGCCTTTTTTTCATTGAAATCCGAGTACTTCCAAATGGTGAGATTGATACGCGGTCCGCCGTTCGTGTCCGTGTAATCCTTTGCGGTCAAATTGACCGTAAGAATATACGGATTCGGGCCATGATTCCACACCGTAAAATAATCCCACCTCATAGCCAAGATTCCCTCGCCATTAGAATCTCGGATGGTGATTTGGCTTGATCTACCTGATTGTGTGCCAAAAGTTGAATTTCCGATAAAAATAAAGAGAATTAACAATAGTATTGCATATTTTCTCTTCCGCTTATTAATTGTCGATGGTTGGGTCCATGGATCTAAATTTGATGGAGGATTCATATTTTTAATAGAACAAATCCGCTTAAAACTTTTAAGGTAGGCGGGATTTCCACACCCATGATTTACAAAAGTCCGAGGACGGGAAAATCCCCGATTATTGATTCCAATTGTTATATTGCGGAGAACGCCACTATTATTGGAGATGTGGAAATCAAAGAAGGAGCCAACATTTGGTTCGGTGCGGTGATCCGGGCCGACCGCGGGAAAATTGTGGTAGGCAAAAACACCAGCATTCAAGAGCATTGCACGTTGCATATTGAAACCGGTACCGATTGCATCATCGGTGATAATTGTATTGTTGGCCATGGTGCCATCGTTCATGGGCCTTGCGTTGTAGGAGACAATTCGCTTATCGGGATTGCAAGCACGGTCTTGCAAGGATCGAAGGTGGGAAGATGCTGTATTTTAGCATCGGGTGCCGTGTTAAGAGGAGAAATGCCGGATTATACAATGTATGCGGGAGTACCCGCTGTTATGAAAAAACAATTAAATCAAACGATAGAAGCCGAAAATATCGAGGCAGCACGCTCTTATGCTGAAAACGGTCGAGCATTTGAAGAAGCAGGTTTGGGATTGAAAAAACGATAAGAAAAATTTCTGGAGAATTCGATGATTTTTTATTAAAGATTTTGAAAATTCGCAAGGACAGCAAGCATTCGCGCAGAATAAATCGGTTATTCCGATTCCATCGATTCGAAAGAGCGGTTTTTTCGGTTCCATCGATTCGAAAGAGCGGTTATTCCGGTTCCATCGATTCGAAAGAGCGGTTATTCCGGTTCCATCGATTCGAAAGAGCGGTTTTTCCGGTTCCATCGATTCGAAAGAGCGGCTTTTTCAGCGTTATTTTAATATACATAAAAAAATCCATGGGTAATGAGAGTTTCCTAATAAATATCAACGCTTTGGGCAGAATATGGATAAATGGATTATCAAATTCTTTTTTTCGTTTTTATTTTTAATGAATAAGAAATTTCATGTTCTCCCTTTGATCAATTCAATGATCTTTTCGATTTCATTTCCAATATTATATTTTTTTGAGAATGCGCGAACATCTTCTTCCGAGAGCGCATTCTGCACGAAGTATTCAAAATCTTCTTTTCGTCCAAAATAGATAAAAAAGCCATCATCATAGGGATCAATAAAGATACAGAGATCGAAATGTGCACTAAAATGATTAATGAATTCGTAATATTCTTTCATTTTTTCAACCATATCGGTCTCATATTGAATGGACAGATAATAATGGTCGAGTCCGCAAATCCGGTTGAACTGATCGAAAAAATCGAATTTCGAAAATGTTTTTTTTTGATTGGGAAGCCATGATTGAATGAGTGCATACAATACCTTGGCTTCTTTCGTGTGAGTTTCGAAATAAGTTTCAGGGTTGTTAAATAAAATAATCATATATTTATTGAAAGGGCTCGGTTTCGGATCATCCTTTATCGTTGCTATTTGATAATCAACCGGGGTTCGTTGTGAATAGTTTTTTGCGAGTTTTTCGAAAATTAACTCAAATGATTCATCAAATGAGGGGTGAAATTCTAATATTTTAACGCTAATATAATTCTTCATCTGCATTTCTTTGGTATCCAGCAAATTCACCTCGACATGAAATTGATCAACGAATTTATTGAGTTTCTAACAAGGGTATATTGAAGTTACACGTGGTGCACACCGAGATTTGAACTATTCTTCCCGGACCGCATCGAATCATTCTAACATTCATCTTTCCAGCGCATCGGGGACATTTCGCCCAATTTTGTTGTTTTATCGAATCTCTTACTTGCTCTCGCTCTTTAAGAATCTGATTAATCTGATGCTCCGATTTCCTCAACCGGTCGGGCACCTTTTTTTCAAGCAACAATTTTCGTTCGTCAAAGCACTCATTTTGCAAATCTTCTCCAGTTGCTTTGTTTATGTCTTCCGAAATTTCTGAATCTCGAGCATGAATGGTGTACCCCACGGGCTTTCTGCGTGAATAAATGAGATACTCCTTTTCTCGCAATAGATTCAGAAGCGGAACATATTCGCTTTTATGAATATTTAGGGCTTTGAAAACATTAAAAATATCGACTTTTTTCTTTAGAGGGTGTTTTTTCAAAGCGGATACAACATGTTCTATCTGTTTCTCATTCCATTTGGAGTTTTGCATGCTTTGTTAACCCTCCGATCATTTTTTTAAAACACAAATGTGTTAATTACCAAAAGATCAATTTCAAATTTAACTTTTGCGGGCATTCAGCATAATCATGGATAAAGCGTTCGTTCTGTTTGTATTGAAACACACAGTTAAACAATAATCGACTTTTGAAAATTCATAAGTATATATAAAACGGAAAAAAAGTTCGGGTTGATACAATTATCCATGTTCTGCTTAGCGTATGAATATTCAACGGGAAAATTATTTCCACGCGTATTTTTTAAATTCACATAAAAAAAATTTTCGAAGAGATATGAGGCTTTCCTATCAATTATATACGCGGAATTCAGAACGTGGATGAATTTATATACATATATAAAAATTGCGTGAAACGGGCTAACCCGCAGAAAATCTGCACGCTGCGCGGAACTCGGCTGAATCTGTGAATTGAAATCAATTTTCGGCTTTTTTTGCATGTTTACCGAATCTCTTTTTTCAATTTTTTCTATAAACATTAAAAACTACAAAAGGAATTTCAATGGATATAATTATCCACGTTCAGAATATGCTGTGGATATTCTGCGGGATGGCCCCGATTTTCCCATGATTTTTTCTAAAACTATTTTTTTAATGTTTACTCATGATTATTTGAGGGCTTTTGAAACAGCCGCAATTCTCCAATATTTTTTGGTAAGAAGGCTAAAGCATAAGGGATTTCATCAAAGTAATCGATGGTCTTTGAGCGAAGAAGGATAAACCAGAGAATTGACGCGATAAACGTGATGGAGAACGAAACATCAGCAACCCGGTTGATGGATCTCTCAATATCCCCGAAATTATAAAGGAGCGAAGCGGATAATAAAATCAAGAGAATCCAAATCGCATACCCAATAGATACACCGTTCCATGTCATTTTCACACGATAAAAATATGAGAAGACAGGGATGGAAAATAGCATAATCCAAATAACAATCAGCAATACATTATAGCCTTGAACGGATACAAAAGTCAAGGGAAATAAGAGCCAAACGATTCCATTCAGATGTAAATTGTTCCAATTATCGAAGATGCATATAGCGGTAATCAATCCGACCAAAGGGATGAGTTCTAAAAAGCCGAAATAATCACCTTCTAAAATTTTTAAGATATAATAGGTAATGCTAAGGATGGTGATCAAAATGCCCACTGCGACATGAAATGGAGGAGTCGGCCAATCCGAGCCTTTTAACCGAGGTTTATATTTGTAGCCCCCTTGAATTTTCGCCTTCCGAACCCATAATTGCTGCAGGATGCCGAACCAGATCACCGCTGCGATCAAAATCAGCGGAAAATACGGATCGCTAATATTATTAGCGTTTGCGCCCATTCCATCAAAAAAGAATTGCAAAATCCAGCATAAAATAAGCCACAACCCGATGATGATAAATCCATCGCCCATAGCTTTCTTCGAAATCCGGATTTGAGGCTGCTTAATGGATAATATATAAAAGCCAATAAAATGAATCGAATGGCTGAATAAAGAGAGCGGATCACCGAATGATTGAAAAAAAGCGATCAGCGGAAAAATAAATGCGTAAACATAAATACCGTTAAGAATTGGATAGCGATAGTCGGTTAAAATGATGATAGAAGCAAAAATCCCTAAATATTGTGAAAGCCACAACCCGCGCTGCCAATCATCAAAGGAGTGATAGAAAGGCACCTCGAAAACTTTAAACATCCAAAGTAAAATTGCAAAATTCACCATCAAAACAAGAACGGCATATATTTTAATCACAGCTCCGGTTAAACCGCCCTTCTTTTCCATATATTTCGCAAATATTACGAACCAAATAAATGTTCTTTGCATTTAAATATAAATTATGCTCGTTGCACGGTATTATACATTTCATTTCGGATCTATGGATTATAACGGAAAACAATGAACGAAAGCGACACCTTTATCAATGATTGAAATGTTTTTTTTTTCCATCCTTGCATGCTTCTTTCGATCTTAATTTTCAGCCACTTATGTTGAAAAATAATAAAATTTTTCGATGTCGAAAAACTAATTGATTTAGAAAGAGATACAAACGAGATTTTCAATGCGAACTGAAAAAAGCTTTTTTATACATGGAAAACAAACTATTGATGTGATCGGGATGCCTTTTGGCGACCCGATTTCAATCAAAAAAAAAAGTGAAAAAGTATGGGACGCTTAGATGGTAAAGTCGTTCTTCTCGGAGGCGGTTTGGGTTCTCTCAAAGGCGATAAGTTTGTTCCGGGTCTCAGCATCTGGATTGCAAAAAAGCTTGTCGAGGATGGAGCTCAAGTCATCTTAACCGATGTCGCTGCGGATGTTGTTCAAAAAGCGGCGGCCGAGGTCGGCGGGAAATGCAAAGGCATCGCTTGTGACCTTATGAAAAATCGGGACTACGAAGAGAAGAAATCCGAAGATGGAGAAAAAACCGAAATCGTGTGGAAAGACAACCCTGCCTTAACTTTGGTGGATACGATCGTGAAAGAATTCGGAAAACTTGATGTATTGATTACCAATTTCGATTACTTTGACAAAGGTCGTGTAATTAGTGCCGATGAGCAATTATACATAAAAATGCGGGATGAGAATATCAAACCCGTATTTCATTTAGTTGCTGCGGTTCGGGATCAATGGGCCACGCAAAAGAAGACCATGAACATCAACGGGAAACTGATTATGGTGACATCGATCACCGGCAAAGCAGGCATGGGATTAGCAGCACTCTATTCTGCGTTCAAATCGGGAATTGTCGGATTAAATAAAACTTTGGCCCGAGAATTTGGTCGGTTTGCACAAGTGAATTCGGTTGCAATTGGGCCTCTTTCGGATAAAAAGTTGCAAGGGCCGCCCGATAAATTGAAGAGTCAATATATGGTCACCAAAACGGATTATGCAAATATTGATTTAACGCCCGAATTAGTTGCGGGTCCCGTAGCATTCCTTGCTTCGGATGACTCGAATGGAATCAGCGGACAAACCATCAACGTAGATGGCGGATTATGGATAAAGGTGGAGATCTAAATGGGATTGTTGGATGGAAAAGTAGCAATCATAACGGGTTCCGGAAGAGGAATCGGCAAGCGGATTGCAGAAGTGTTTGTAAGAGAAGGCGCAAAAGTCGCGATCAATGATATTGATAAAGCGCCTTGTGAGGAGACGAAAAATGAGTTGGGTGCAAGCGCAATTGCGTGTGTGGCAGATGTAACTAAAGAGGATCAAGTCAAGAAGATGATTGACGATACTATTGCGGCATTCGGAAAAGTGGATATTCTCGTAAATTGTGCAGGTCTTACCCGTGATGCGTTAATCCACAAGATGAGCGATAAAATGATGGATTTGATTATTGACATTAACCTTAAAGGCACACATCTCTGCTCGAAAGCGGTCTTGGAGAAATGGTTAAGCGAGGGCGGTAAGGATAAATATGAATTCAAGAAGATTGTGAATTTTGCTTCAACGACCGGAGTCAGCGGAAATTTAGGGCAAGCGAATTACGGGATTGCCAAAGGCGCGGTAATCGGATACACCAAGTCTCTTGCGAGAGAATGCAGTTTAGAAAGAATCAACGTGAACGTGGTTGCACCCGGATTTATTGAAACCCGTATGACACAAGAGAAGAAACCCGGAGATACTATGGGGATTCCGAAAGCGGTTCGTGATGTTGCCATTGGTGCGATTCCATTCGCTCGAGATGCGCAAGGCGGTCAACCCGACCATGTGGCGGATGTTGTTCTGTTCTTATCTTCTAAGCTTTCCGATTGGGTGACAGGACAATTACTCACGATTGATGGTGGCGCATTTATCTAAGCCAAATGATCCTAAATTTTGCATTTTTTTTTCTTGATTTATGCTCCGATACTCAATACATTTCCCGATTTTCTTCCCGATTTTCTTCCCGATTTTCTTCCCGATTTTCTTCTCGATTTTCTTC
>CAZUTM010000063.1:0-10185 GCA_964623665.1 uncultured archaeon | reverse complement strand
CCGATTTTCTTCCCGATTTTCTTCCCGATTTTCTTCCCGATTTTCTTCCCGATTTTCTTCCCGATTTATTATCTTTTTCATATTAATACCTCGATAAGCTCATGCTATTTCTCTTGTTTTTTCATCCCAATTTTCTGAACTCGTGTGGGTCATTGTTTTATTCTGGTTTTAGGTTTAGGATTTCAATGATCTTTTCATTGAGAGCGTAAATTTTATATTTTGCTACTGATTGTGCCCTTTATGATTTTGAAAAAGGTAGTGAATCATCCTACATTTTATTTGTCGGGCCTTATTGGAACAATGATAATTGCGATCGGCTGTATCATTAGCGGAATCGGCTACAGAGGGCCATCTGGCCAACATTATTCGATTTTGAATTATTTTATTTCCGAATTGGGGGGTGTTGTGGAATCCGAGTTGTCGCTGATCTTCAATTTGGGAATATTCGTCGGCGGTATATTATTAACAGTATTCATATTCGGATTATTCAATCTTTTTAAAAGTAAACTAGGCAAAGGAGCAAGCATAATTGGTATGATTTCAGCGGTGAGCGGAGCTTTTGTGGGCCTCTTTCCATATGATGTGAATATTGGGCTTCATGCGTTGACCGCATTTACGTTTTTCTATGGCGGAATGGCCACGATGATTCTGCTTTCAATTTCCTTGGCAATTGATAAATCAAAGGGGTTTCCCGGGTATTTAATCGTTTTAGGTGCACTTGGTGCGATTGCGTTTATCGTGTTCAATGTTGCAATTGGGGAGTTTGCTTCAGTGTTTTCCTCGGATACTATTCAAGGCGATTTTTCGATAGATGCATTTCGGCCTTATCCATTTTGGGCCATTGCTTTTTATGAATGGCTTTGCTTGATTTCCATCCTTATTTGGATGTTCTTTGCATCGTTGGAATGTAGAAAGCTTGTGGGAAAAGTGGTTGAATGAAAAAAGAAGAGTGTTTTTTGTTTTTAGCATTTAAAGGGTGCAAGAATCGCCATCGCAATATAGTGTTCCGGATGCTTTATCCTTTGTGAGCGAATAGTTAAGCGGTTTAATTTTCGTAACCATTTCTTCATATTTTTCTTTTGTTATTTCTTCATACGGCATCTGCTTATACGCATTGTCCCGGGCGGGCAATAATGAAATTCCTTTTAATTTGTCTTCACAGAACTGCAGTACAAAAGGGATATCTTTAATTTCGCTGGGTTTAAAGGTCACGGTAATTGAGACTTGATTATCTGACCAAAATCGTTGATAATCTATCGCATTTGCGACTTGTTCCCAAATGGAAACATCTTTTTTGGATCGCAAGAAATTTTTTTCATGAACGGGAAATTCAACCACCATCGACTCTGAATATGCATCTTTTTCGATATTATATCCCGCTTCTTTTAACATCGGCATAAGAGAGGAGTTTTCCGAAATTCTGATTCTTCGGATGTAGTATTCCGAGTGCGGATAATGGATACCTGGACTAACACCGGGCAATAAACTCACGGTGCCGGAAGGTTTGACCGTGGTTATTTTTATCGAACGCGGAACGCAGAAAAATTCCGAAAGTTCATCATCTAAATGTCTAAGATATTCATATCCCTTTTTGCACCAATTTATAATGGTTTTTCGACCATGTCTTGCAAATGCATCGATAATGCCCGATTGCGATGTGCCTATTCTGCGATTTTTTCCCATGACAGCATTGGTTTCATTCCAATGGGTATTTACCAACGTGACCGATTTTGCGTAAATGTATGCGTATTTTAGCGTGTCTTGAAACTCTTCATAGGATTCATGCCTTGATGGAAAGGTTTCGACTAAGCAGCATAATTCAAAGGACTCAAGAGTCTGTTCTCCGCACGGATTCACACCTTTTGCTTTTCGATCTTTCCAATCGGGTTCACCCAACATTCTCGAATACTTTTGTGCATTTTCGAGCCAAATGATTCCCGGTTCTCCATTCTTTACGATTCCGGGGATAATTTTGGAATAATCCATGCCTTCATAGCCAATGATCGAGTTGTTCGAAGCCCAACGGTGGTGATATAACGCCTTTTCGTCTCCTTTGCATGAAATATAGTCATTATCATCGATTTCGCCTAACGCGATTTCCGCACTTCGGCGGACGTTGCCTGCTACGACACATTTACCGATAAGATTCATGATATCAACGATATCGACAGAGCTCAGCGTTTTGCCAATGCGGTTGTTGAGTAATTCTTCAATAGAGTCAAGCATTTCTTTTAATGGTGCGGGTCCGCTGGCGACCCCGCCGAAGCCGCGAATCAAGGAACCGGCGGGTCGAATATGCGAAAAATTGTAGATCGGAACCGCTTCGCCGTAGAAATAAGCAGACAGAAGATGTCGCAGTGCTTGCACCCATCCTTCGCGAGAGTCAGGAATCTCAAACACGAAGGTTTCATCCTTTGGTTTTTTGATTCGTAATTTTCCTGCACCTTTGGTATCGAATCCCACGCCAACGCCTAACATCAGCGCATCCATAAGCCATTCAAAGGCCTTTGTGCCTTTTACATCGATATCTTCGGTGGACACAAATCCGCAATTATTCAAGGCCATCGAGCCGTGTTTATCGATGAACTCCGTACCCATCATCCATAACCCTCTACCCGGCGGGATAAATTTAAAGTTCCATATTTTCTTAAACATCTCTTGAGCGGATTTCTGAGCATTTTCTTCATCCCAAGGTAAACTCAATTTTGCACAATGCTCTTTCTGAATGCTGAAACAGCCTTCCACGACTCTTCGAACCGTCTCATAATATTCTTCGGTCCGCTTTCCATCCTCAACAAGTCTTGCATACGTCCTTTTGTATGTAATGTATCCCAAGGGCCCCCAATCGGGTTGCTTATCTTCATATTGCCGGATGAAAGAATCTGCCAATTTAAACTTGATAATTCTTTGATGCACCATTTTCGCGATTATATTTCGTTCTTTTATCAAATTGCGCGCAGTGAGCTCTAGCGCGAGCAATTCGCGTATCATATCGGTGCTGATGGTCTCAAATGCGTAAGATGCGATTCGACGCAGTGTATTAATGGTTATTTGCCAACAGAGTGAAATGTCCAGCCCTGTTTCTTTATTTAGAATTTCACATATTTTTTCGCTTTCGAACGGTCGCAAATCTCCTTTGCTCGAAATGATGTATTTCGGCATTAATCTGCTGAGCGTGAAAAATCCATCATCCGCTTTTTGATCCGTTGATTGAACCATAATATTTCCACCAATTTCCAACAATGCTCAAAACCTCCTTTCCAATTTGAAATTTCTTATTAATTTGTAAATCTATCGAATTTGGCAAATTTAAAGAGAAGAAACAAAAAATTCCCTATTTTAAAAGGATATATGACCGAAAAAAGAAACCAATGAAAAATACTTTCGAGATACCAATCTTAATAGAGAGTACATACTGAGAATTGGCGCAAGATTTTACCGCAATAAGAATAAACTCGAATAATCTCAACAAAATTTAAAAACAAAGAATTTCAAATTTTTTCGATTCTTTAAGAAGATAATGTCGAAGAAAACGGAGAAAACGGAGAAAACTCCAAAACTAGAAAAAGCAGAGAAGCCGGAAAAACAAGAGAAGCAAGAAACACCGGAGAAAACTCCAAAACTAGAAAAAGCAGAGAAGCCGGAAAAACAAGAGAAACAGAAAAAGCAAGAGAAAAGCTCAAAGAAAGACGATTCCGAAAATGCTATAAAAAGCACAGCACCCACAAAAGAAGGATCCGATGCAGAGGAAAAAGCGCTCCCGAAGTTTGAAGAAGAGTTCAGCGAATGGTTCCAAGAAATCATCGCCCGAGCGGGAATTATTGATTATCGCTATCCATTAAAAGGTTGCGGGGTCTGGCTCCCATACGGATTTAAATTGCGCCGAAAAGCACTCAATATTATGAGAGATCTATTGGAATCCACCGAAATCCCCCATCAAGAATATCTCTTTCCCATGCTCATTCCCGATTTCTTGTTTCTGAAAGAAAAAGAACATGTCAAAGGATTTGAAGATGAAGTCTATTGGGTCACCCACGGCGGGCTCACGCCTTTGGATGTAAAATTGGCCTTGCGACCCACTTCGGAAACGGTCATCTATCCGATGATGAAGCTTTGGGTGCGTTCTCATGTCGATTTGCCTTTAAAGACCTACCAAATCGTGAATACCTTCAGATGGGAAGGAAAGAATACAAGACCGCTCATCAGGGTTCGAGAAATAACAACCTTCAAAGAGGCTCATACCGCCCATGCGACCGCAGAAGACGCGGAAGTACAGATTCGAGAAGCCGTAGGAATTTATAAAAACTTTTTCGATTCGATTGGTGTGTCCTATATCATCACGCAACGACCAAAATGGGACACCTTTCCGGGCGCGAATTATACAATCGCATTCGACGCCATCTTTCCCGGGATGCATAGAACTCTCCAAATCGGGACCGTTCACAACTTGGGTACGGTATTTGCACAAACCTATGAGATTAAATATGAGAATGAAAAAGGCGAAAATGTTTTTGTCCACCAAACTTGCTACGGGATCAGCGAACGTGTTATCGCGGCAATCATTTCGGAACATGGAGACAACAAAGGGTTGAAAATACCGCCAAACATCGCACCCATCCAAGTAATCATTATCCCGGTCCTTTACAAGAATAAAGAAGAAATTGTTATCGAGGAAAGTAAAAAGGTTCATGAGATGCTTAAGCAAGCCAACATCGCAAGCGAATTGGACCTTCGGGATTTGAAATCCGGAAGAAAATATTATGAATGGGAAGAAAAAGGAGTCCCAATCCGGCTCGAAGTAGGTCCAAAAGATGTTGAAAAGCAAGCCGTAATGATGGTGAGAAGAGATAATGGCTCCAAACAAAGCGTTCCTAAATTGGATTTGGTTCAAACCTTGCAACGAACTTTCAAAGAGATGGGCACGCTTATGAAACAAAATACGGAAAAATATGTTCAAGAGAAAGTGATCCAAACCGAGGACCTCAACGCCGCTTATGAATTAATCGAAAAGAATTCGGGTGTGATTGAAATTCCGTTCTGCGGGTCCGAGGACTGTGCCAAGGTCTTGGAAACTACCGTGTCCGGCCTTAAATTCCTCGGAATTCCCGGAAGATATCTGAAAGTTTTAAACCCAGAAAAATCGGAAGAAGATTTGGCAGAAAAGAAGCAGATCTTTTGTATCAATTGCAGTAATCCGGTGAAACAGTATTGGCGCATTGCACGAACCTTTTAATGCTCCCACTCACCTCACATTTTTTTCATTAACCGCCTTGCGGCTTTTCGGCCAGCCAAAAAAAATAATAAGATTAGACGCTCGCATCGATTGGTCGATGTATCGGGACGTGCTTCGATCAAATCAATTTCTTGTATTCCGCGAGAGTTGACAATCGCAAACCGATGTTTTTTAAATCTTCTCGACAAATTATTATTCATGCTCTCGTACGCAATGGGTATTTTTTTCGGAATTTCCGCCGGAATTGCCAACTTCCTCGGACAAGTGTTGCAGAAAAAGGCAATCAATGATGTCTCGGCATCCCGAACAGATAAAGACAAAGGATTGATGAAACTGCTTATTAAAAATAAGACATGGATAGCCGGAATTATCATCATGGCGGTTTTCACGTCCATTTTCATGTTTTTGGCCCAATTATCGATCGGTGGAGCCATGGTGCCCGGGTTGATGGCTTCCGGTTTTATTGTTTTAGCAATTGGGTCCGTGGTCATATTAAAAGAAAAATTAGGCGCAAAAGAGATCCTTTCAATAATCCTCCTCTTGGCAGCCGTGGTGCTGATTGCACTTTCCCAACTCTCGATTGAAGCATCATTAGACTACTTTAATGATGTAGCATTCTCTATCCGGTTCTACGGGGCTTCAATCCTCTTCTTGGCATTATGGATGGTGCTATTTTATGGAGGCAAAAAGGCGAAACAATTCAAATCGGTTCTACTTGCTTTGGGAACAGGCTTTCCTTTTGTTATCAACAATTTATGGATGGGGCCATTCTCTGCATCGGTCACGATGGTCTTGGCCGGACAGTTAGATCTTCCAACACTGATTTTCTTCATTATCGGAACCATTGTAATCATAATAGCGAACGTTTTGGGGTTGGGCCATTATCAATACGCGCTCGAGGCGGGAGATGCGAGCCGTGTGGTTCCTATGCAGCAATCACCTCAACAAATCGCTCCGATAATTATCTATTATATCATTTATCAATTGCCGAACCCGACCCAGTATTCCTTCGCATTGCTAAGCATAGCGATCGTGTTTATTATCATCGCCGGCTTTGTGTTGGGCAGCCGACAAGCAGCTCTTGAAAAAATAAAATGAAACCCAATGCTTGTTTAAAACTCTAAATATTTAAGGTTTCAAAAAAAGTTTCCGATCACTGGATTGTCCATGTTCCTTGCAGAACGTGGATATTCTGCGGGAACTTCCCATATCCTCGCAAACATTTTTTCAAACGATTTTTCCACGTTTTTTCATATAGATATTTTAATCGAGCTGCTTAATCGGAGAATGTCATCGGTATCATTGTTTTTTCATCACATTTATTAGGCGGTTCGCGCACATTGGTGTTCATGGCGTTAGTTTTGAAGTCAATATTTAAAATCTTATCAAAAAAGAGTCTGCCGAGAAAAATTCAAACGCTTAAATTTCCTAATTTGAAAGATTCTGTGGAAATTATCCGCGATACGTGGGGTATCCCACACATATTTTCATCGAATGAGACGGATCTCTGCTTTGCAATCGGATATGTTCATGCTCAAGACCGGCTTTGGCAAATGGAACTGTTAAGAAGAACCGCGTGCGGTACTTTGAGCGAAATATTTGGCAAGTTATCTTTAGACACCGATAGACTTTTAAGAACATTAGGATTCAAGAGATTTGGAAAATTTGAATTTGAAAGATTGCCCGATGCAAGTAAAAAAGCGCTCCAATCATATTGTGCTGGAATTAATGCGATTCTTGAAGATCCTAAGTATCCGCTGCCTTTGGAATTTAAGCTGATTGGACACAAACCAAAACCGTGGGATCCTTTAGACACCATGGCATTCGGGAGACTTATGCAATTTCAGTTGAACGGACAGAGTAGCTATAAACTCGCGTTAGCAAAGCTCCAGAAATCCATCGGTTGGGATAAAATTAAAGAATTATTCCCCCAATACCCCTTGGAGAATCCCAGCATTCTCCCCAACGGGATCGAAGAATATCTAAAAGCGATTGATGGATCGTATCGAAAATTTCTGGGTCCGTTCTTACCGAACGGCGGAGGAAGCAATTCGTGGGCAGTTTCCGGAGAAAAAACCGACTCGGGCAAACCCATTCTGTGCAGCGACCCCCATCTTGCCCCATCGCTTCCTTCAATTTGGTATCTCTCACATTTAATTTCGGATGAGCGAAACATTATCGGTGTCGGACCGCCTGTCGTTCCGGCGATTCTTATAGGACACAATCAATTCTGCGGATGGGGTTTCACGGTTGCAAATGTAGACGCTGAAGATTTATTCCTTGAAAAAATCCATCCGGAAAATCCCAAAAAATATGAATTCAAAAATGAATGGAAGGATATAAGCGAGATCAAAGAAACAATTTATGTGAAAGGAGAGAAAAACCCCATTGAAGAATTTGTGCGATATACACACCATGGACCATTAATTGATTTATTAGTAGGATATCTACCCGAACGCAATTATAGATTGGCGATGGCATCGTATTGTTTTCGGGAGGGCGAAACTATTCAAGCGATATTAGATTTAAACAAAGCCAAAAATTGGAATGATTTTTGTGAAGCAATCAAAAAATTCGCGGCGCCTAATCAAAACGTATCTTATGCAGATATCTATGGAAACATTGGCCATTATACAGCGGGAAAGATCCCCATACGTGCAAAAATGCCTGAATATTATCCGTTACCCGGGTGGACCGGTGAATATGAATGGATTGGAGAAATCCCTTTCGAGAAAAAACCGCATTGCTTCAATCCAACCAAAAAAACCGTCGTGCTTGCAAATCATCGGACCGTTGAACAAGAAAAGTTCGAATTTTACATCGGAAAAGCATTCGATCCCGGTTATCGAGCCTCAATAATAGAGAACACGTTAAATTCCAAAGAGAAAATCACTATGGAAGATTGTAAAGAGCTTCAGCTGAACATGTTCTCGCTCCCCGGAAAAATTTTTATCGAAAAAATTAAAGAGATACACGATCAAGACCCCGAAATCTCCACCTTACTAACCATTCTTCGAAATTGGGATTACAATTTGAAACCAGATAGTGTTGGCGCAGCGGTCTATGAAACGCTTCGATCCGAATTGCTTGATATTGTATTCAAACAGGGATTATTTTCAGAATTAATTCCAAGCGCAAAAGGTGTCGGTTTTCATCCCCTCTTGAAGAAAACAACGGAAGGATTTCATAATGACATTCAAACATTATTCGGACTTATGGAAAATCCTAATTCATGGTGGGTTAATCAACTTGGCGGACGGGAGCAGTGGATTAAAACCGGCTTAAAAAATTCATATTCCAAATTACGATCCCAATATGGAAATAATCCGAGTCTATGGACATGGGGTAAAATCCATCAAATTCGGTTCCCCCATGCAATGAGCATGAAAAAACCCTTAGATAAAGTATTTAATGTGGGCCCCAAACCCGTGGGCGGAGATCAACATACGGTATGTCAAATTGCATTCGTACCGGATAATCCCGAGGATTTTGCATGGTGCCCTTCGTATCGACAAATCGTAGACTTTTCAGATTTCGATAATTCTCTCACAATTTATGCACCCGGCCAATCGGGAAATTTGGCCAGCCCGCATTACTCGGATTTATTCGACCTTTGGCTAAAAGGAGATTATATTCCTATGCTTTGGTCAAAAGCGAAAATTAGAGAGAATCAAAAAACGATTCTACAATTCATTCCAGAGAAAATATAATTTTTGGGAATACCCCTTCCCTTGTGGTCAGATTTTTTATGTCTATCGACACACTTTTTTATACAACATAAATAATAACAAAAAAGATTTGGAATTCATGTATATGTGTACAGAATTTAGAGATTTAATACTTTTAATTGTTTTTTTAGGTTTAGTTATTTCACATTAGTAAATCGCACGGCATTTGATGGTTTCTTCGATATTTTTGAGCATCTCTTTCACTTGCTTGCTGTAATGCACATCGAGATCAATCACCACATACCCAATCGGTCCTTTGGTCCTTAAATATTGCGAGGCTACGTTGATGTTGTTTTCGCTGAAAATTTTGTTAATTTTACTGAGCACTCCTGGAACATTTCTGTGGATATGGATGATCCGATGAACCCCGGTGACTTCCGGAAGCGAAACTTCGGGGAAATTCACGGAATACAAAGTACTCCCGACGTCGCTGAATCGAATTAGTTTCTCGGTCACATCTTCCGCAATTGAGATTTGCGCTTCAACCGTGCTTCCGCCAATATGAGGGGTGAGAATTACGTTATCGAATTTTTGAAGCGGGCAAGTAAAGGGTTCATGTTCGTTTTTGGGTTCTTGCGGAAACACATCGATAGCGGCCCCGATGAGATGTTTCGATTCTAAAGCGGATTCTAATGCTTTGAGATCCACAACACTTCCTCTTGAAGCGTTTATGAAGACCGATCCTTTTTTCATTCGTTTAAATTGGGCTTCGCCAATCATGTTCTTGGTTAATGGGGTTTCCGGAACATGAAGCGTTATTACGTCGCTAATTTCCAATAATTCTTCCAAATGCGGCACGGGCTTTGCATTTCCGATTGCCAATTTCGTTACGATGTCGTAGAAATACACTTTCATCCCCATTGCTTCGGCTAACACGCTGAGTTGAGAGCCGATATTTCCATAACCGATGATACCGAGCGTTTTTCCTCTGATTTCATGAGAATCTTTAGCAGACTTCTGCCAAACGCACCGATGCGCTGCCGCATTTCTGGCAGGGATGTTTCTGAGCAATAAGATCATTTCGGCCAATACCAATTCAGCAACGGAGCGGGTGTTTGAAAAAGGTGCATTGAACACCGCTATTCCGAGCTCCGTAGCGGTCTCCAAATCGACTTGATTGGTGCCGATACAATAGCATCCGATTGCGGCGAGTTTTTTCGCGGCTTTCAAGACTTTTGCGGTCACTTTAGTGCCCGAGCGAATCCCGAGAAAAAACACATCTTG
>CAZUTM010000062.1:0-24190 GCA_964623665.1 uncultured archaeon | reverse complement strand
TTTATATTTGTTAATAACGTTTTAACCTCTAATTAAAAAAACCTTCATAATTATTCCTTTCACTATTTCTTCTATCTATCTATCTCATCGAATTCCATCATTTATTCGAGAAGGAAAGTGGGTACATGAAACAGAAAAATTTTACCATCCGATTGATATTGATGTTGCGTCCCTACGTTGGCAAAGTGATTTTGTTATTCATATTAATCATATTTTCATCGATTCTCAATATTATTCCGCCGTTTTTGCTTCAATTTGCGCTGGATAATTATCTCTTAAAATACGATTTATTCGGCCTAATATTTATTGCGATTGCAATTATCGGGTTTGGAGCGATTTTGGGGGTTCAGAATTTCATGCAAAGAACGACTTCCCAATTCTTAGGACAACGCATGGTCAAAGATTTGAGAGATCGACTATTTTCGCACTACAATCATCTTTCGTTTTCATTTTTTGATAAAAATCCTACCGGCGATGCGGTATCCCGCTTGATCGCTGATACAGAACAATTGAATCGCTTTTTGAGCAAGGGATTCTTGGAATTTATTACAAATTTTTTGATTTTAATCGGCACAATGGTTGTGCTGTTTTTCTGGAACGTCCAGCTCGGTTTGATTGTCTTATTCATTTGTCCTTTCATATTTTTGGGAATGAATATGTATGCAAAACGTGTGTATCCGGCCAATTTAAGAGCAAGAAAAGCAAATAGCTCACTCACTTCCGCAATACAAGAAACCTTAAACGGAATGCGTGAAGTGAAGCTCTACGCACGAGAAGAATATATGGAGAACGTATTCCAAAGATGGAACAACGAATATTTCAATGCGATGTTGGGAGCAAGCAGATATAACGCTTTGTGGGGCCCGTATGTGCCCTTTATTTTGAACATCGCTTCAACCACCTTAATTTTCTTGGGTGCAAATTTGGTTATCGATGGAGCGATGACAGTTGGGCTTTTGGTTGCAGCGGTTGCGTATTTCAATTTAATAACCAAACCGATCCAATCCATTATGGGCTATGTTACGATTCATAACTCGGCAAAAGCGGCATCGGACCGAATATTTTCGATTTTGGATCAGATCCCAGAAATTAAGGACCGGAAAAATGCCAAATCGTTTGAAAATGTGATCGGAACAATTGAGTATTCTCATGTATCGTTCGGTTACGATCCTTCGAAGATAATTTTGAAAGGTATCTCCTTTAAGGTGGATCCCGGAGAACTAGTCGCAATAATAGGGCCTTCAGGGGTCGGAAAAACTACATTGGTTCATTTATTACCCCGGTTTTACGATGTGATCGAAGGATCAATTACAATTGACGGCATCGATATACGCGATATTCAATTAAAATCGTTGCGAAAAAATATCGGAATCGTGATGCAGAATGTGTTTCTTTTCAACGGAACAATTGCCGATAACATTAAATATGGGAAAGAAGATGCCACGATGGAAGAAATTGAAAACGCAGCCAAAATTGCACAGCTTCACAATTTCATTTGTTCTCTTCCTGCGGGATATAACACCGAGATCGGTGAACGCGGAATAAAATTATCCGGAGGACAAGCTCAGAGAATCTCAATTGCAAGAGTGATTATCACAAACCCAAAGATACTCATTTTGGATGAACCTACAGCAAATGTTGATGCGATAACCGATTCCGAACTGATGAAAGCCGTTCGGGCTGTGCTCAAGGGTCGAACTACACTGATAATTGCCCATCGGTTCTGGACGGTGAAGAATGCGAATCGACTTGTATTATTGAAGGATGGAGCGGTAGAAGCCATCGGATCTCATGAAGAACTCATGAAATCCAGTCAATTCTATCGGGATTTCTTTGCGAGTCAATTCCGCGATAAAGAAAAGGAGGAGCAAGAAGAACAGCAAGTGCACCAACAGCAACAACAGCAACAACAGCAACAACAACAAAAAGAACAAGAGAAACCGGAAAAACAACAACACCAAAAGGAGGAACAATAAGAATGACCGAAGAATTTAAATTCAAACGCTTTAATACTCCGGAAAATCGAACCAAGTTAAAAAGCTTGAAGAAAAGCGATTGGAAAATCATCACGCCATTCATTTTCACGCATAGGAAAGCAATCTTAGTCACAATCTTTTGGACCGCCATTAATGCGTTATGTGCCATTTTTCCGCCTTTATTGTTGAAGACAATCGTTGACGACTTCATATCCTTGGGTGATAAACCTGCCATCCTTCAATATTTTTTTATTTTACTGGGTTTATATATCATAATTTTTATTGCAAGGTATCGACAACAATTGATGGTACAAGTCACGACTCAAACCATCGTTTCGGATTTGCGTGAACAATTATTCAAAAAAGTTCTCGATTTACCCATCAGTTATTACGGCGATCATAAACGCGGCGAACTCTTATCGGTGGTAACAAACGATGTTAACACGCTATCTCAAGCTATTTCGAACGAAATAATCCATTTCGTTTCCGATATGATTTCGATGATCGGAATCGGAATTATTATGTTTCGGCTAGATTGGCAATTGGCAACCGCATTGGTTAGCATTTTTCCTCTAATATTACTGAGTGTTCAAAAAATACGGCAGAAACTTAAGAGATCCCAGATCGAAATTCGCAGAAAAATTGCAGAGATGAATGCAAATGTAGAAGAAAACATATCCGGAATCAGGGTCGCGCAATCATTGGTCTGTGAAGATAGAAATATTAAGGACTTCACAAAAATAACAAAACAAACATTTAAATTGCGGATGAAGGCGGTTCGATTGTTCGGTTTGATGAATACGATTGTTACTCTCGGAACGTTCATCGGAATGGCTATCATGTTAACATTCGGAGGCTATCGATTCATCATCGGTGCAATCACGATAGGAATTTTGCTGGCATTCATCCAATATTCGATAGCATTTATTGGTCCGGTCTCGGATTTTATGAATTTGTACAACATAATTATCGAGGCGGGAGCTGCGTTGTTTCATATTCGGGAGATGCTTAATATTCCGCAAGAGATGAAAGATCCGGAGAATCCCATTCCGATTGATGATAGCATAAAAGGTGAAATCGAATTTCGCAATATTTATTTCAGTTACACAGACACCCCCTTCATCGAAAATTTTAATTTGAAAATCTCTCCCGGCGACAAGATCGGGATCGTGGGAGAAACCGGTGCGGGAAAAACTACGCTAATCAATCTAATGATGAGACTTTACGATGTGAAATCTGGAGCCATTTTGCTTGATGGACACGATATTCGCAATTTCAGGGTCAAAGACCTTCGGTCGGTGTTTGCCGCAGTCTCGCAAGATGTCTTTCTATTTTCCGATACCATCATGAACAACATCCGGTTCGGAAAACCTTCTGCATCTGACGAAGAAGTAATTGCGGCAGCCAAATTGGCAAATGTTGATAAATTTATTCAATCGTTACCGGAAGGTTATAACACAAAACTTGGAGAACGCGGAGTTGGATTATCCGGAGGTCAAAAACAATTAATCGCATATGCTCGCATGGTCTTGGCTCGTCCGAAAGTCGCTATTCTGGATGAGGCCACTTCAAATATCGATTCGTACACAGAAAATCTGATTCAACAGAACATGGAAGAAATTCTTATCCAATGCACGGTCATTGTAATCGCACATCGCTTTGCAACACTGAAATCCGTGAAAAAAATTATTCTATTCAAGAACGGAAGAATATTATCCATAGGCACCCATCAAGAGCTTTACGAATCGAATGAATATTATCGAACCCTTTGTAACACCCAGCATTTCACTTGATCTTGTGCAGATTATTCGCTATTTGAAACTATATTTCCTTTTTTCAATTCAAATCGATTTATGGATACAACTTTTAAGTGTAAATCGACGCATCGGCTAAATAGAATGGTTCATTAATTGACTTGAATGATTGATTTAACGCCTTTCTTTCAACCGAAATCATTAGTTCTTATCGGTGCTTCTCGAAATTTATACACCTTTAACGGAACCATTCTAAAAAATTTATTAGAAATACGTTATCCGGGTCAGATCTATATCATCAACCCAAACGCTACGGAAATTCTGGGCAGAAAATGTTATGGGAATTTACAAGACCTCCCATCGGTTCCCGAACTCGCAATAATCTTAGTTGTCAAAGACTTGGTGGCAACTTTCGAGGCTATCGCAAAATTCGGAATTAAATATATTATGATCGAATCCGATATTTCGGTTTCGGATAAAAACACTTCAGAGCATTTGTTGGCTGAATTAAAAGGAGTTATAACACATTATAATTTGAATGTGATGGGCCCCAGCATGATTGGGCTCATTAATTTCAACGCACGATTTACTACGAGTATCATTCCAGCAAGGCGGTATATCTTTCAATTTTCCGAGAAGCACAAGGGAAGGGGAGGGCTTTCATTTTATGGACAAAGCGGAGGCTTAACCGGAGCATGCGGTTGGTGGTCACCCTTTCAAAATTTTCGGCTCTCTAAGGTCATCCACATCGGATCTTCGATAGGAATAAACGAAAGTCAGATCATTCAATATCTCTTTGAGGATCCCGAAACTGCTGTTATTTCATTATTTATAAAAACATTCTCCGAAGAACTCTACAACGTTTTGGAAGCCAATAAAGGGAAGAAACCGGTATTGATGAAATATGTAGGGAAACCCGCGGACTTAGAACCCTATAAAACCCGAATTAAAGAACATACTTCGATTATAATGGTGCGTGATTATATCGAACTCTTTGACTTTGCCAAGCTCTTTTTATGGTGCTCTCCGCCACTCGGCAGATCTGTCGGTATCATCGGCCCATCTTCAGGTGCCATCAATCTGCTGATTTCGGAAATGAGAAATCACGAAATATCCCTTGCTAAACTCTCCGAATCGACAATCCGAAAAATTCTATCGGATGTTGGGGGCTCCACTTGTAAATTGGGAAATCCCGTAGATTATTGGCCGCCTAAGGAATTTGTTGGAACCGAAGTCTGTAAAGTGTATAACCATGCGGGCAAAGCATTATTAGCGGATCAAAATGTTTCTGGATTGTTCCTTGCACTTGAATTCTTTATAGAAATCGAATTTGATTTTGCGATTTTCGAAAAAATTAAAGAAACCTTTCAAGGAAAACCGATAATTGTGGTTCTCATTCAAGCGGAAAGCGAGGGTGCTAAACGAGTAATTGAATGTGCTACTAAACTCATGATTCCCGTGTTTGTCGATGAAGTGGAAAGGGCTATAAGAGGATTCGCCGCGTTGATTGAATACTACGAAAAATCAAACCGCACGCAAAACACCGATTAGTCGCTCCTTTTTATAAATTTAAGCAAAGAATTATCCGAACTTCCACCTTGAGATTTCGATGATTTCAATTCTTTGCCGTCGGTAATGATCTCATTAATTTTTTCCTTAGTGGTGGGAGTGATAAGATTTTGGGCAACAAGCTCCTTGGTAATCTCCTCAATAATGTCTTTTAATGGAATATTTACTCCGTGTTTGCGAACCGTTTCAGCAGTGATTTTAATGATCGAACAGAGCGTATTTGTTCCTATTGATTGATAACCATCTTCAATAAAAGGGGGATTCCAATCTTCCATAATCCGGGTTCTAATGAGAGGTTCGTATTCCGGATTAATTTCAAACCCGATACCCTTTCTTTTTGTTAATCGGCATAACTTTAATGTGGTGCCCGAGCCAAGGAAGGGATCCAGAACCGTTTCGCCTTCAACCGTATGCATCCTGATGATTCGATAAGGAATATCTTCCGGATACGGTGCCCCGTGTCCGAATTTATTTTCCCCTTTCTGATTTATTTTAATTACCGGAGAAATATCATCCCAGATGCATCGAACTGCCCAATGCCGCCACTCTTCTTTGCTTAAAAGGCTTTTTTCGAGGAGGACCTTGTCAACCTTTCTTGTTGGACCCCGTTTAACAAATGTATAAATCTGTTCAAAGGAGGTATTTGACGCAATATTGGTTGGCTTTGGATAAGACCCCCAAGATACGTTGTTTACATAAACCGATTTATCCCAAAAATGCATCCCGCTAAGGAAACAATCATGATCGAAAAAGAATTTCTGAATATCGAACATGATATCGCGAATCACACGAAAGCCGAACCCAGATTCTTCAGAAGGAATCGGCAGAGGTTGAACGTTGATGGCGATTTTTCCGTTGGGCTGTAGGACACGCAAACATTCGGACCATACGCGGTTAAGAGAAGCAATATATTCTTCATAACTTTGTCCAAACCCAATCTGTTCTTGGCCATAATTGCGAACATTCCAATAAGGAGGAGAAGTAACCACAAGCGTTACCGATTCATTTTCGATCTCTTCCATTTTTTCTGAAGAACCAAAGAATATCGTTTGATTTTCGAGTTCGATTTTTTTAACCATCCCCATTCTTCATACCACCGATTCCGGACCATTTTTCTTTCAAATTTAGGATTAGAAAATAGAGAACAAATCTAAATTGAACGAAAGCATCAAATTCCGACACTTTAACTTATCTTTTGACTAATTTAAGGATTTTGAAATCGCTTTCGGATCAAAATGAAAGCATTTATAAATGAATGAAGCCGTATTTATTTTGAAAGAAATGGCGAGTTCAAGCACCGATCTCATAACAACACCATCGTACACCGAATTTCTCAACCTCGAACCGACAGCTCTCTTTGAACTACTCGTGGAGGTCGAGAAAATTTTGGATAAGGAACCGAAACTTATCGAGATCCAAGAGAACCGCTGCCTCTTCATCGGAGATACACACGGCGAATTCGGGATTACCAAAATCGCTTTGACAAAAATCCATGAATATGATAAACTGATCTTCTTGGGAGACTTTATTGATCGGGGCCCGACGCAAATAGAAAATGTAAATGTTCTGCTCGGTCTCAAGGCGAAATACCCGAATAAGATAATTCTCATCAGGGGAAACCACGAATGTCAAGAGATCAATATCAGATATGGATTTTATGAAGCGGTCCTCCGGAAATACGGAATGAAAATCTTCGAAGAATATAACAGAATTTTTTCCAAACTTCCATTGGCAATTTTAACTTGGAATAAAATCTTTGCAGTTCATGGCGGAATTCCAGAAGGATTGAATCATATCAGCGAAATCAACGGATTGGCCGATGAAATAAATCCAATTAATAAGATAACATTTCAAATTCTTTGGAATGATCCCGTAGAAAAGGAAAACGGATTCACAAAAAACATGCGAGGCGGCGATTCAAAAAAGTTCGGTGCTCTTGCAGCAAAATATTTTATGGAGAAGCATGGCATAAATCTCATCGTTAGGGCACACGAAAGACACCAGAGCGATCACAAATGCTTTTTCGACAATAAGGTAATCTCTTTGTACTCTATGTGCAATTTCCAAAAAAAGAAAGAAATCTCGGGCCTTTCCTTAGAAAAAGACAGCTCATGGAAAATTATTTCACTATTAGGCGATTAAAACTGGTGAAGGACAACACAAAAATTGAAATCACCCAACACTCTGTACGCTTAAGCGATAGGTGGGTCTTGGTGGTATAGAGAAGCCAACATCAGTTTCAGTTGATTCAATTCTCTTGTTCATTTCCAGTTCATAAATAGCGCGCGCTTTTTCTTCTGAAATTATTTATTTCTTTGTTCGTTTCTTCATGCATGGAAGTTCGCAAATACAAAATCCTCATTGCGGATAGCATGGCGAAAGAGGGAATAGATTTTCTGAAATCGTTTCCAAATTTTGAAGTCGATGTCAAAACCAAACATACCAAACAAGAATTAATCGAAATGGTGAAGCCCTATCACGCTATCATCATAAGAAGCGCAACTACACTAGATGCTGATGTAATCGCTGCGGCCGAAAACTTAAAGGTCGTTGCCAGAGCGGGAACCGGATATGATAATATTGATGTGGAAGCTTGCAACAAAAAAGGTGTGGTCGTGATGATTACGCCGAGCGGGAATTCCAACGCAGTTATCGAACTCACTTTCGGTTTGATGCTCGATCACGCAAGAAATATCGGGAAAGCAAATCAACTGCTTTCTCAAGGGAAATGGGAAAAGAAAGCACTCGAAGGATATGAACTTAAGGGAAAGACCATTGGAATCGTAGGCTTCGGAAGAATTGGAGCGGGTGTTGCGAAACGTGCGAAAGCATTTGAAATGAATATTTTGGCCTACGATAAATATGTTCCCAAATCCTATGCGGAAGATATGGGCGCAAAACTTGTCGATAATATTGACGATTTATTGAGGCAAGCAGATTACATTACTCTTCATGTTCCGCTTACTGACGAGACCAAGAATTTAATCAGTGAAGAAAAACTGAAAATAATGAAACCGAACGCTGTGATTGTAAACGTAGCACGGGGTGGAATCGTAGATGAGAAGGCGCTATTAAAAGCAATCGATGAAAATAAAATCGGAGGCGCTTGTTTAGATGTGTTCACCAAGGAACCTGCGACCAAAGAGGATATTCCGATCATCGGCCATCCGAAAGTTATTTGTACACCTCATTTGGGTGCAAGTACATACGAAGCACAAATAGAAGTAGCCAAACTTGCAGCAGAGCATATTGCTCAAGCGTTAAACTCCGATATTTATATTGATGCCGTGAATCTGCCCTTTAAACTGAATCCGAGCCTTGCAGAAGCATTCAAGCCGTATATGAAATTGGCGAATTATATGGGTAAAATCTTAACCCAATACCGAAAAGGTCGGATTGACCACGTTCAGATAGAATATAAGGGAGACATAATTTCTCAATTCGATTCGCTCCGAGCCGTCATCCTTTACTCCTTCTTTTCAAAGCGATTTTCAGACACCGTCACCTATATGAACTTAGAAGAAATTCTCCTACGAAACAAAATCAGCGTAAAAATTGAAAAAATCACGAGAAGAGTTAATTATGAAACAGTCATGAAGTTGACCGTTATCGGGGATGAAGGAAAGAGCGTAATAGCCGGAACCGTGTTTTCGGACAGACCGAAAATCATCGAGATTGATGACCAATACATGGATGTTGAGCCCTCAGAATATATGCTCATTCTTAAGAGCATTGATAGACCGGGAGTAATTGGAATGGTGGGCACATTTTTGGGGCAAAACGGAATTAATATCGCGGGCTGGCAATTAGGCCGCAAAGCCGTCGGTGGAGATGCTCTTTCGGTCATCACTCTTGATAATAAGGTCACTCCGGAAATCATTGAGAAACTGAAGAAACTGGAAAACATTAAAGAAGCATTTTTCATTCAAATCTAACTCTTCCATAATTGGGAAATAATTTTTTAGTTTTCTTTTCATCTCGGATTTTACGAGACATAAATCAATGATCATTAAATTCATGAATGAATACAAATTTTAGATTAATATCTTCATATAAATCAATAAAAAGAAAAAAAATGATTAAGCATTGGTGGTTGCTCGCAAAAATTCTGAGAGGGTATCAAATGTTGGAATTTATGCGCCACCAGAATGCTCCCTTGAGTATATTACTCAAGGTTGTTTATTGAGGCACTCCATCGCCGACTCCGCCGGTCATGGTCTTTCGCTCCTTTGTTTTTGTTCCGCTCTTTGAAGCAGAACTGATTTCTATTCCGAACTTTAATATAAAAAGCCCACGAAATCAATAATAGTAGCGGAAAATGCGCTAAAATTAATTATTTAGAAGATTTTTCATTCTAAAATTAATTGCATAAAGATGTATGAACGTTGAAATAACATTACGATTTGAAGCGTTATAAAGTTCTTTGGCTTTTAATTTTTATATAAAAAATGTATTAAATCCATGATATACAGAATCTAAAAGAAAATTGATTCCAGCATCAAAAAGCGAAATCAATCTTTCACCAAAAATTAGCATTTAAATAAATTCCTAAATGCAATTCGCAGTCCGCGATACCTTTAATTTTCTGAGAAGGCAGGTCAATTGCATAAAACATCTAAATTCGATTCAGATTTTCAAAGAAAATGCAAACGGTAGTCCGGAGACGCGCGAATTTCTTCAGCGAGAGTATTCCCTTGAATACGCGAAGATAGCTTTTGTTGACAGGACTCTTTTCTAAGCGCGAAAAGAAATTATACAAAAAATAGATGCACCCACCGGGGATCGAACCCGGCTCCAGGACTTGGCAAGCCCCGATACTAACCACTATACGATAGGTGCACGCTTTACTGCATGCCCAATCAATTAAAAAACAAAATGAAATTTAAATTTTTTGAGTTTTACGAATTTTCAAGTTTTACGATTTCCCTTGCCATGCGCTCAAAAAGTCGCTTGCCAAAGGTCGGATCGATACCAAAGGTTTTCTCATATCCCCCGACAATATGGAAGGACCATGGAAAAATATATCCCATGGTATCATTGGCCATTTCTACACAGATCAAATGGTGTTTCTTCGTATGGCTCTCGAGGAATTTTTTATAAATTAGGAAAGGTTCTCCGGGCGCAGAAGCAATCAATATATCATTCATTTTAAACAATTGAAACTCGGTAACATGATAAAATTTCCATTTTTTCCGATAAATATTCAAGAGCGGGAAACGATCCGTGCGAAAAACCCTTAAAATTGCATATAGCGAGATATATAGTGCTTTAACTTTGAAATCCTTGATAATTGCTTTCGCTTTTTCGGTTAACCCTTTATACCACAATTTTCTTTGACTCCACGGCTTTACGCGACCGATTTCGGCAATCACAGGTTTTGAAACGACCTTTAATGAATCAAGTCTTGTACATCGGGTGCTTTCAATCCCCTCTTTTAAGGTTGCGACCATTAATTTGCCAAGTTCGAAGAGCTGCTCATGAGCAAGATCCATGGCTTCCTCTTTCGATTTTCCAGAAATAATATATTGGAAAAAGGACTTATGAGAAGAAATCGAAACATCTCCACAAAATCCATTAAAATAAGAAGCAAATTTTAGAGTTGGATAATCTTTATAAAGTGTTTGGACCAAAGTCGAAGGATATTCTCCCGTCACCTTTGTATTGAGTTGGGGCATGTGCGTGGGATGGCCTTGATAATTCATCAAAAGGGCAATAAGCGTATCCGATTCATCCACGAACTTAATAAAGCGGATAGGTTCATAAATGCTCTCATAAGGGGGCCTTCTTTGAACTGCAATCGGTTTTTCAAACGCTTTTCCTTGACCAAATCCTATCTTGAAAGGCATATTTGCGGATTCAAAGGCTTTGACCCCAGCCTCGATGAATCCCTTTACTGATACCACAGCAGCATTCCAAGGCACATCCAAATGAAATGCATCGCTGTAAATGGTCACCGGAAAAATACCAACCATATCGGGGGATGAATGCGTATGCACGGCATGAATTAAAATATGATGAATCGAAATGCCCGTTTTCTCGCTGATTTTTTTTCGGGCGAGGTAAGCCAACCGATATTGAATTCCGACCAATTCCGCAGAAATCAGAATGATGCTTTCCGCCGCATTATTAACATTTCGAATGCAGATAGCGCGCGCTTTAAGGGGATCATATACTCCAGAGATGTATTTACGCCATCGAAGATAGCCGCCCAATTTGACTTTATAATGCTCCCAGTCGGGAGTTATATCTGCTGTATGAAAGCCAATACGAAATTGGTTTGAATCCATTGAACTCGAGCTATGAAAGAGCTATCTAATTTAAAAAGCAATCGGTTCGGTAAATCAAAAATGAAAATACGTTTAAAGCTAAGTATTTAGAAGAATCAAAAAAATCGATTACCCATTAAACGGAAAAAAAAATGCCATAGATAGATTTGTCCATGCTCTGCGCAAAGTGCAGATATTCAACCGAAAGCGTTCTTTCTCTTGGGATTAATTTCACGTTTAAATTAAAAAATATTTCAAAAAACGGCGGAAAATATGGTAGATTCGGCAGATTCTTCGCATCCTATTCTTCGCATCCTATGTCACGCAGAACCTTGCCATCGGGTTTTCCGATTTGGTTCCGGATTCTGACGGGTCGTCTTCAATCCTCAGAACTTTATCTTTATTGCATATGTTTATCAATAAGTGCAATAAAATCTTCTTCTTCTAAGCCACCGATTTGCTTATACGCCAATTCTCCTTTAACAAAGAACAGAAAAGCCGGAATACCATCAAAATCGTAGTGATCGGGGGCACCCAACCATTGAGCACAGTCGTTGTTGACCGAAACGAATTTGATGTTCTCATATTTGCCCGAAAGATTTGAGAAGATTGGTTTCATCATTTTACAAGGTCCGCACCAATCCGCATACACGTCAACGATTACAAACGAATTTTTTTTGATTATATTCCGAAATTCTTCTTCGGAAACGCCTTGAGTATAATACTCCACTTTATACAATCCAAGGAGATCTCCATTAACAAGCATTACCATTTCTTCGGGCGGAATCGGACCTGTTTCTTTCAAGACTTTTCCATCCTTCACGAAAATATAATACGGAACTTTCTTGCCTTCTTCTCCAAAATCCTGATACTCTTCATCTTTAATTTCCAATTTTGATTGAATCCATGATTTGTTGAGATCGAATTCGATAGAGTAGAAGGGTATTTGGGGGGTATCTTTGGCCATGCGGTAATAAAATGGCTTCACGAGTTGGCTGACATATCCTTTTTGCTTCGAGATTTCGATAACACACGAACCCTTGGCTTTCAAGGACTCAAAGTCTGCTTCGGAGATTGATTGTTTCTTTTGAATGGTCTTTTTTCCTTCAAATAATTCCATTATCCCGATAATAATTAAATCTGGAGAGTAAATACCTTGTGTGCCTTTTAATTCGCCGTTTTCATAAAATAAGCCTATAAGAGAATCCACGTTCTCGTATTCTTTTTGAATTGCAGAATTATTTGTTATATCCAATATTTTAAGTTGGATTTCGGGTCGATCGGCAAAAATCTCAAGCAAATAGGGGGTGAGTTGATTGAACATCCCGATTTTTTCTTGATCCGAATTATCGATCGGCAAAATGAGGGTCTTTCCATTTTTACTTATTCCTTTTTCGAGTTCAATTCGATTTTTCGCTTTAATTGTTGAGAAGAAGGGTTTATCTTCGAATGCGTTAGCGAGATATTTTTCGATGAGACTTTTCGGCGCGCCACCCACAAAATCGAGTTTCTTTTTTCCGTTTTTAAAGAATAGCAGATGCGGAATTGAGGAAATGGCAAATTTTTCAGCAATCCAATCATTCGATTCTAAATTGATTGAAGTGATTGCAATAGATTTATTTTCATTTTCGATTTCTTCCAATACTCCTTTCAATTCTTGACAAGGTTGGCACCATTCTGTAAAGACATCGATTATTACATTGTCTTTTTCTTGAAGAATAGCGGCGAAATCATCTTCTGTAATTGAATCTTGAATTATCTTCATTATTTTCGCTCCATATAGAAATAGGGTGTTCCGTTTATAAAGAATTGTGTTTGCTAATATAGAGATTCTTGCTGTTCTTTTGGTATCCGAAGAAATTGCTTCCATTGAAAATATATTCCGATTTATGGTCAAAATTTTTGTATTTTTGATAAAATACGGTCGATCTCAACTCAATTTTTTCGTTTGCCTTCATCGGAATAGGAATAATTTGGGTGGAAGGATCAACGATAATTTCGGGTGCTCCGGATTGGTTTTTTATAATTTCAATCGGTGTGGAGAAAGAGTTCCAAATTGAGACTTCAATGTCTTTTTCAGCGCATAACGAAACCCAAATCAAATGCCCATAAACCTTAGATGCCGAAACGAGAACCGCACCTTCAGCGCGCAAATCTTGAACATATATTGATTGCCAAGCGGGATGCGTTGCCGGGAATATTCTGATACGATTGTTGTGGCTTTGCAATAACATCTCGTTGATTGCGGCGATGAAACAAAAGCCTGCTTCAAGTGTCATCGGGTCATATTTAAATAGACTGAAGCCCACTTGATAGGAGTCGCCGTTGACATGCATTGTATTTTCCCGGATATACCGCATATATTGTTTTGCATAGAAATTTGCCATTATCGGATTTTCGGCCCGAGAATAGAGGCAAGACATCCACGGAAACGACCATCCGGTCCATTCATAGTCCCCTATCTTTTCAATTTTTTGAAGCGAACTTTTAATTAAGAAGAGTTCATCTTTATCTTGTGATTTTGAATCCAAAAGACCGAGAGGATAGATCGGCATTAAATGCGAAAAATGACGGTGAGAATGGTCGAGCGGTCGATTTTCCATGATCAATAAACCTTCAAAGTCGGCGGGATATTCCACCAATTCTTTTAATATTGATTCCGCCATTTCTGAATATTTCGTTTGAAGCGATTCTCCCAGAATTTTTTCGGATTCAATTATTGCATTACAAAGGAAGCGAATAAGGCTAAGATTGGCGGTATCGTTTTTTCCCCATGCTCTTGGGTTATTTTCTTCATACTCCGGAGAGTTTGTCAGCGGAAGGGATAATTCACCGAACTCATTTCTTTCCAATATCCCGTTATAGAATTTTAAAAATTCAAGCATGAAAGGATAACAATATGTTTTGAGAAAATCCTTGTCATTTGAATATTTGTAATGAAGCCAAAAGAGATGGGCAACCCATGGCCCATTTCCGAACCAGTTTTCTGTAGTATAATATCCATGCACATTATTACCACCCAAACTATAGGCGCAGCGCGCCATGGCACCCTCCAAACCGAAGAATTGTTTAGATGTTTGTTTGAATTTCGGTAAAAACGCCATTAATTTTCGATATAATGGCTCTCCTAATTCTAATCGATTTGCAGTATAAATCCCCCAATAAGATTCTTGGACATTCATATCCAAATGGAAATCCCCACTCCATGGCGGCATTTCTCCATCAATTGTCCATATGCCTTGCAAGGTTATCGGGTATTTGCCTTTGCGTGCATTACACGCAAGTTTAAACAACTCAACATAATATAAATTTTCCATTATATTATCCGGAATGATAATGCGGGATTTTCGCCAATAGGAATGCCACCATTGAACATGCTCTTTTTTTAATTCGTCGTATTTTAAAAGTTCAACATCATCAAAGATTTTTTCCGCAAATTTTTTATACGCATTCAAGGTCGGTTTGCTCTTTGCATCACCATTAAAATCCGATTCGTTAACAAAAATTAAAGCGATAAAATGACTTGTTTGGGCTTCAAATGTTCGGTAAGCAATGAAATAAGAGTTTCGATTTCCTTCCCCTACAGAATCTTGAAAATAATAATGGAAAACTTTTTTCACAACCGATTTTCCATAACTTTCAGAACCGATTATCGGATCCGGATATCTCCATGCCTTCAATTTTTCGATTACATACTCTTTCCAATGATCTCGACCGATTCTTGCCGAGAAAATCTCATTTCGAAAGGGGATCGGATCTATTTTAATAAGTAAAAGATTTCTGGTCGCATGGACAAAATACTCTAACTGAACAGAGCTTCGGTTGGATTCCGAATTAATAGAAATACAAGAATCCCATAAACAGAGTCTTGCTTTTGCATGGTTCATATTTTCCTTGATTTCAAGCTCGAATCGGGGTATTGGCAATCGTGTTCGATACATAAAATCCGGGGTTGTGGCCTTTGGAATTTCGTATTTCTGCTTTGCCTTATCGAACTCTTTGTTTATAATAAGGGTTTTGAGGTCTGAATAAGAATGATGTTTATCTAAATCCCACGACGAACGTTCTTCCCAAATAAAATAATTATCGAGAGTGAAAAAGAGAGTATTTCCCTTCCTCCAAAGCATCGACCCCAGATCGCCGTTTCCGTGCATGATGCCGTCAACCCAGCGTTCCGGGATCGAATCAAAGAGTAAATCGTGGGCCCGTAATATTTCTTCCATGAAATATATTACACTTTATGTTTTAAAGGATTTTCCATAATTATTTCGAAGTTTGAACGAAAAAGGCCGCATTGATCTGCGATTTCATTCATTGTTTCGATGGGTAATTCGTAAGTATTATGTGAACAAACGACTTTCACGTGGAGTTCATCTTCAGAAAGAGTGACTTGCTCTGCAAGCGGGCATTTGGAACATTTAATTAATGTATATCGAGGTTTTTTTTTTTGTTCTTCAAAAATGTGTTCCATATTTTGTTAAAATATTCATTCCTTTATAAAGGCACTCCACTTAATTTATCCAAATCGCAAAATTAGTTTAAAATAAAACCCAAGATGAAGATTCGGAATATATATTTATAATGTTTAAATAAATGTTATATAAATTTTAATATATTATATTTAAAGTTTTTATTTTGAATCTCTTGAATAAATGCCTAATTTGATTTTATTTCATTTGGATTCGATAAAAAAAAGAAACGAGTCGGTATTTATTTCGTTTTTAATGAATTTATAAATTTCAAGATAGTTCATTTCCAATTCATAGAGATTTTCAAATGATTAAATAATTTTTTTCAATAAATCAATTGTTTTCCGTACCCCGATGTCTTCTTCACCAGGCCCTTCAAACTCAATGCTATACCACCCTTTATAGCCATGGTCTTTCATAATTGCGCCTATTTTTGAAAAATCGATATATTTTTCGTTTCCCAGATCATCAAACACGTAGGTCTTCGCGTGAATAAAGTTTATCCTATCCGCAAATTGATTTATAATGTCATAGCGTTCGTAATCCGGAAGATTTCCCGTATCGAGTGTCAGATGCAAATCGGGAACGCCATTTAATAATCTTTCGATTACTTTTCGATCGCTGGCAAAGCCGCCATGATTTTCAAAGCCGATTTTGATATCATATTCTTTAGCCATTCGACAACATTCAAGATAAAATTCGATCAAGCGAGCGGTGTTAAAATCAAGGGCATGTGAATACGGAATTTTATGATTCATGATAATTTGACCGACATCAATCCTCATCATCGGGACACCCAATGAGCCGACGTATTCTATCCATTCTTCTGCACCCATTATCTTGTTTTGATTCATTGACTCAAAGCCTTTAATATACGATTCATGATCGACCCAAAAAGGGACAGGATTTGAACCGAAATCAAAACCATCGGTGGTCACAGCAAACCATTCCATTTGGCAAGTTTTTAAGCGAGATTTTAAATCATTCAAATTTTTTTCATCGATTCCTTTGATATATTTAGCACAATCATCCGATAAAACTTCAAACCCTTGGATTTCCGGAAATTTCTGCTTAAGAACATTCCAATCATCCCATGAATATTTCTTTTCTTTAAACGATTTCCGAAATGAATAAGTGGAGCAACCTATTTTCGACATATAACCAATTAATGAATAAAATCGAATAAAAACCTTTTTAAATTTCTAAAATGGGAGAAATCGATTGAAAAGCGTTTTTCTCGCAATACATATAAAAAATGGCTTCTTTTTATTAGGTGATGTCATCTGTTGATTATTTCATTGGCGAAGCCTTGTTGGGTGATGGAGAAGAGGTTGCGCACATTGATTTATTAATTGGAGATAAAAATGGTCCTGTCGGGATAGCATTTGCGAACGGACTTAGTCAGTTATCCAAAGGACACACTCCTGTTTTAGGATGCGTTCGACCGAATATGTTGGCAAAACCCGCAACATTAATCGTTCCTAAAGTCACCGTTGAAGATTTAAATCAAGCAAATTTAATTTTTGGACCAGCACAAGCGGCAGTCTCCAAGGCCGTATTAGATTCTTTGGAAGAAGGAGTCATTAAAACCGAAAAAATGGATTCTTGGGTTATTATCGCTTCGGTGTTTATCCACCCAAAAGCAAAGGATTATCGGAAGATTTTTCAATATAATTATGGCGCGACCAAATTGGCCATCAAAAGAGCGTTGAAGAATTATCCGGATTTGAAGAAAATCTGGTTCGATATGAACCGTGCAATCCACCCGATTGCGGGTATGAGAGTTTCAAACCGATTATTCCATCCTCCATATTTACAAATTGCATTAGATGCGCCTGACTGGGAAAGTATTACCAAAGTGATAAAGAGCATTCCCGCCTCAGATCGAATCATTCTTGAAGCGGGTACGCCATTGATAAAACGTTATGGTATTGATATATGTAAAAAGATTCGAGAATTGGCCCCGAACAGTTTTATCATTGCCGATTTGAAGACGCTCGATGTTGGGAAGGTGGAAGTCGACTTTTCATTTAATGCGACCGCAGATGCTTGTGTTGTGTCTGGTTTAGCATCGAACGAGACTATTGCAAATTTCTTAAAAGAGTGTCAAAGAACAAGTATCTTATCTGCAATTGATATGATGGAAGTAGCAAATCCATTAGAAAAATTAACCAATTTGAAATCTAAAGGCGCAATTCCGGATATTGTGATCTTTCACCGAGGAATTGATACGGAAGAAACCAAAAAGGATCCGAAGCTTGCATGGTCTCAAATTAAAGACATTAAAGAACTCTACAAAGCGGATGCATATATTTCCGGCAGAGAGCGAGTGTTGGTTGCCGTTGCAGGGGGTTTAGATGATAAAACATCAGCGTATGCTCTCGAAATGAAGGCTGATATTTTAATCATAGGTCGGTTCATTACGGGTGCTAAAGATGTCGAACGAGCCACGCGGAATATATTAAATGTTATCCCCGGAGATTCCGATATTGATGTAAAACGATTGCACTCCGATGATGATGAAGAAGCGAAAAAGAAATAACATAATCTATTTTTAATTCTCCACTCTTTGTTTTTTTATTTTAACTCTTAAATTATATCTTCGTATTTTTCATGTAGTTAGGATCGGAGTTGCAGAGATTTCCGAATTTTTTTGGGCTTTATGAAAGAGATGGAATAAGATCCCGTATTTCACATCTATAAGATATACGGGATCTTTAAGATAATTCGAGTAAAATTTATCTCCATCAATTAATGAGTCGCTCAGAATCTAATTGGAAATTCATTATTAGATTTTATTGGCATACAAGAGATTTTTCTTTCATTTCGGCATAAGGGATTAGATAAAAGATCCCGTATCTCGATCATATGAGATTTACGGGATCTTCGTTAAAGCTTAAGAATACACCACTTCAAACTAAATTCTGCGAGTTAACACGGAAAGAGAAAAAATTAAAATGAAAAAGAGAGATATGGATTATAAAGGTCTCGAGTTTGCTTGGAATGTGGATCCGATAATACCGGCAAATAATTTGGTATAATTTTCTTCATTGGACACAATTCCAATTAAATTTTGTTTCTTATCCATCTTGGGTGCTAAAAGAAATTCTTCCGCATCTCTAACACATGCATAGAAATCGGTTGAGGCCTTCAAGTTTTTTAGGTTCACGTTTCCGATTTTCTTGATGGTTTCAATGACTTCTCGGTCCTTGGACATATCCCATTGCGTTGTGTATCCGAAAGTTTGTCTCTGTTTGTCCATTGCAACCATTCCGATGTCTTGAATAACCTTCAATTCCGGATCTGGCGTTACGACAATAACCGAGGACTTTGTTTTTCGAATGATATCACAAATCGCCCCTAAGATTGCTTGATGGCCGGAAACATGCCATGTGTTTACATACGGTTGATCCACAATGGATTTGGACAAATGGAATATCTCGGTCAATTTTTGCTCATTTTTCTCCGCAATTTCATACGCTTCATCAATCGAATTCATGAATTGAATGGTGAAATCCGCGATTGCATCCTTCACGTTCTGAATGTTGTCTTTGATGGTGGTTGAGAGATATTCTTTAAGGTTTGTTGCATTATCCTTGTATTTTGCTTTGTGGTCCTCAAGCATATTGTGAAGGCTGTCTTCCAATTTTTGTCCTTCGGCGTGGAAATAAGCAATTTGTTGGTCGATTTTTTCGTGTTGCTGCTTATCAACATTTGCAATCTCCGATTTGAACAAAGTAATTTGGTCATCGATCACCTTTTGTTGATATTCATTTGCGTTCTTTGTATCTTCTTTAACCTTTTTAATTTCCGAGTCGATATCATTGCTAATATTTGCTTTACAATCATCTATATCCTTTCGAACCGTGGCAAGCAATTGATCAAAGATCTTCCTGTGGGCTGCTTTAACTTCCTCTTTGTCCTTTTCGAACTCTTTAGAATGCGCCACATTTTTATCTTTGGTTTTTGCAAGATGGTCATTAATTCTTTTAATTTGTCCTTCAGTTTCTGATGAGATTCCGTTCTTTGATTTTGTGAATTCCAAATCCATGTCGCTATACCATTTTTGTGTCTTCGATTTCACGGTCGAATTCATGGTGTTATAATGATTATTTGAAGTCTGGTTGTGCTTCTTTATAGCCATGATATAATCTTCTTGGTGAGTCCCAAAGGATTTTTCAACAGAATCTTTCAATTTTACTGTTGTATCTTGGCAATGTTTAATATTTCTTGCCATTGTGTCATCAATTTCTTTAGACAACGAATCAGCCAACCCTCGGATTTCAGCACTAATTTCTTCTTGTTGAGTTTTATCTAATGCTTCCGTTTCGGATTTTAATTTTGCATATTCCTTAGCTGTTGTATCAGCGATATCGGCTTGAAGTTCTTTTGTGGTAGCATGAGTTTCTTCAACGTAAATCTTTGTAGAATTTTCAAATTCGGATTTCATTGAACCGGAGAGTCGGGAGATTTTTTCTTGAATATCATTATACATCTGCTGCCAAAGTTTGTGTTGACCCAAGAAGAGTGCTTTCCATGCAGAGCCTCTTGATTTTAAAATTTCTCCCAATTCTGAATAATCATCCGCAATTACTTTCAAGTTATCAATTAACAGAACCGTTTTATCTCTGAAACTTTCCACTTGAGAACTGAGTTTATTGTGCCTATTTTCCACATGCTCACTTAAACTGTTCTTTAATTTCGTTGTGGTTGTATTAACTTGCTCCGTATGGGTCAGTAAAACCTTTGAAATTCTATTTTTTAGATCCTCAATGACTTGGTTGATCCTCATGATATATTTTTCGAGGGTCTCATCCAGAGTTGGTTTGAGTTTTTGGGAATTATCTTTGTGATAATCAACATGGTTGTCCAAGTCTTTTTTGATTTCTGTCTGAAGTTTTGCAACCCGATCTTTAAAATCTGCCAAGAGATCAGCGATTATCTTATTTATCGTTGTGTTTGCATCGTTGATACCCGAATCGAAATCAGAAACATAAGAATTGGCAATTTCCTTAAGTTTTCCGTTGAGACTGTTAAGCGTATCATGCAATGCTTTTTCTAACGCTTTGGTACTCGAATTTTGATCTGCAGAAATTTTATCCAACTCACTGTTCAATGCATTATTGTCAGAAGTGAACTTTGATGAATGTTTATCCAAGACTGCAACCGCTTCATTGTGTCTTGAATCCACTTCAGTCTTGTTTTGTTGATAATCTTTCTCGAGATGTGCATGAAGATCTTTTTCCAACGCTTTTGAAGTTTGTTCGTAATGATCCCGGGTCTCGAAGAGTCTCTTTTGAAGATTTGCTTCCAGATCTTTGGATGTTTTATCAAACCGATCTCTTGCAGCAAACGTAACATCTTGGATGAATTTTTCCAATTCTTTTCCGGTTTTCTCAAAATCGGTTCGCTTTTGCATCAATGCGTTCTTTTTTAAATTATCTTGCTCATCCGCGTCTTTGAAAAATAAATCTATTTGATCCTTAACGGCGGTATTAATTTCTTTTAGTGCAGTTGCTTCAATACTCTCAATCTTCTCAAATTTTGCTGATTGATCCGCCAAGACAGCATTTTTTATACGGGTAATCTCATCACGAAAACCTCTGGTCTGTCCATTGTATAACTCGAAATAGGGTTCAAGCGGAATATAACGATCAACAATACCAGGTATTTTCTTTAAGAAATTCTTCGATTCTAACTTCTTCGTTATTTCCAACACTTGGTTATAATCCAATTCGAGCATGACAGAGATTTGAGATACCGACGCTTGTGGATTTCCAAGATAGGTGTGATACACTTTAATCTCAGTCGCATCTAACCCATATTTGGTAAATATATCCACCGTTTCTTGCTTCAATGACATTTTTTCTATGCTCCTTTCTAGTTCTTCATTATAATAGTCCGGATGCTTATGGTCTCACCTTTAATTCGACTTCTCTGAAAAGCACCAACCAGACTATGATATACATTATTTAATTTTTTTAAAATATAAAAATTCGCAAAAGAGCAAAGCACTTCTGCTGTGCAGTATAGAAAATATTTTAAGCGAAAAATCGCTTTTTTAATAGATCAGAATGGAAGGAGATAAACCGAAAGAGATTCCTACGATTCACAAAGGGCTTGTTGGAATTTATATTGATAAAAGCAACATTTGCCATATCGACGGCGAAAACGGGAAATTGTACTATCGGGGCTATCGGGTAAAAACTCTCTGCGAAAGGTCAAATTTTGAAGAGGTTGCGTTTCTCATTCTCTTTGGGAGATTACCAACAGTTCTAGAGCTGAAAAGTTTCAGAGAAAGGTTGGTGCGCGAGAGAGATATCCCTGACAGAATTTTAATGATTTTAAAATCCTTCCCCAGAAATACCACACGCATTGAACTATTGCGAACCGCAATTTCAGCTCTATCGTTATATGACGAAGAAGATTATGATTATAGCGAAATCGCAAATTTAAACAAAGGGATCCGTATTATCGCAAAAATACCCACGATTCTTGCGTATTCTCACCGGATTAAAGGTAATGTCCCCTTAATTGAACCGCTAAAGGATACCAAAGTGTCCCATGCCGCAAATTTCTATTATATGATGACAGGCGGTATTCCGGATGCCGAAGTGGAAAAGGCATTCGATCTTTCTTTGATAGTTCAAGCAGAACATGATCTCAATGCATCTACGTTTGCTGCAAGGTTAACCGTTTCCACATTATCCGATATATATTCTGCTGTTGTGTCTGCAATTGGTGCATTGCGTGGTCCGTTGCATGGTGGTGCGAACGAGCGAGTTATCGAAATGCTTAAAGATATTGCCATAAAGGAAAGAGTAATTCCATATATCGAGGATCGATTAAATAAGAAAGAGAAAATATTTGGATTTGGGCATCGTATATACAAAACCTACGACCCTCGGGCTTTGATTTTGAAGGAGCAATCAAAATTATTTTGGGATAAAGTGGCAGACAAGCACACGGTTCATGATAATCTTCACGAAATGGCGGTTACCATCGAGGATTATATGCTTAAACGAAAAGGACTATACCCAAACGTGGATTTCTACAGCGGACCATTATTACATGCATTAGGGGTTCCAAGCCCGCTATTCACGCCATTGTTTGCTGCGAGTCGTGCGGTCGGCTGGATTGCCCATGCCATTGAACAACTCAGAGATAATAAACTGATTCGACCCCGACTATATTATGTTGGAGAAATTGACAAGGAATACAATGACATTACAAATCGCTGAAAAGCGTAATTTTAAAACGATTGGTGTTTTTTCAATAATAGAACTTTGGTCTCGTCACCTAGCGGATTGATTTGGCGTATCCAAATTCCACGTAGATGGTGCCAGCCTTCGGAGTTGGTATTCCCAGGTTCGAATCCTGGCGGGACCGCTTTTATTTTTTGTTAATTGCTTAGCTTGTTGGAAAAATTATATATACATGGATTTATAGGTCAGATAAAGATGAAAGACGAGGTGATAATAACCGAATTAGATTTTGGGTTGATTGGGATTCCGAAACGATGGTCCTTCGGAGATAAAACCGTAGAAATCGAAAAGAAATTGGGAAAATTAGAACATATTATTAAATGTAAAATCCACGGCTATCTAATTCATATCGACGAAAAATTAGTTTTATTGGATACCGGTTTGCATCTTGATGTAATCAAGAATCCTTTGGAATCACTCGGGGCTGACATCTATAAGGATTTCCCCGTTTATTGCGATGAATCAAATTTTTTAATTAATCAAATTAAAAAGAAAGGGCATTCCTTGAAAGACATCGATTATGTTCTAATATCTCATCTCCATTTCGATCATGCGGGGGCATTGGAATCGATTTTAAACTCAAAACTAATAATGGCTCCGGAGATAATGAATTTGATGATGCAAAACAAAACGAATAAATTGGTGGATGAAGATGGGAATCAAATTATTCCACGATCAGTTTACCAAAAATTCAAAGAAAAAAATCGCATCATTCCCATTGAAAAACCGTATTTTGATTTATTTGACGATGGACGATTTATTCTTTTGAGAACCGATGGGCATGTTGAAGGACATTTTTCTGCGGTTATTTTTACGTATAGAGATTCGTCAAAAAATATATTTAACCAGATAATTTACGAGCATTTAGCAGCAGCAAATAAAAATTTGGTG